>NZ_JBPXMQ020000001.1:0-278722 GCF_053470405.2 Azospirillum mesophilum | reverse complement strand
AAGAAAAACCCCAACGGGTCCGCGGTGCGGCGTGTGTTGGGTTTCGCTGACGCTCAACCCAACCTACGGCTTGAGAGGCGATTACTTCGGCAATGGAACCGGGTTGTCGGACAGGGTGCGCAGGTAGGCGATGACGTTCGCGCGCTCCTGGTCCTTTTTGATGCCGGCGAAGGTCATCTTGGTGCCGGGCGCGTAGGCTTTCGGGTCATAGATGAACTTGTTCAGCTCGTCGAAGGTCCAGTCGCCGGACTTGCCCTTGATGGCGTCCGAATAGGCGAAGCCTTCCATATGGCCGTGCTTGGCACCGACGACGCCGTAGAGGTTCGGGCCGACCTTGGCCGCGGCACCCTTGTCGAAGCTGTGGCAGGCGGCGCAGGCCTTGGCCGCCGTCTGGCCGGCCGCCGGATCGGCCTTGGCGAGCAGCGGGACGATGTCGCCCGGGCCGCCGGCCGCCGCAGCACCCTTGTCGCCGCCCTTGCCCTGCCCTTCCGGAACGGCGACCACATAGGCCGCCTTTTCAAGGTGTCTCGGGTGCACCAGAACTTCGGCCGCGAAACCCGTCAACATGGCGATCAGCCCCGCCAGCAGCACGGCGCCGAAAATCTTGTTCCACTCCATGCTCATACGTCTCAACCCCTCTTTTTATGGTTCGAGCCCCGGTTCCGACCGCTCCTTCGGCCGTCCGGGTCCGCGGCGTTTCCCCGCACGATAGCGTGAGCGCGGCGGGTTGTCACCGGCCCGGCGGCTGCCGGGTCCGGCTCCGTGGTGGTGCCGCGCCCCTTGACGGAAAGTGGGATCCATGGTTCACCCCCGCCACCCGAAGACGTGACACGGATTACCCGTTCCATGAGCGACGCCAACCCGCCCCCGTCCAACCCGATCGTGGTCATCCCGGCCCGCATGGCCTCGACGCGCCTGCCGGGCAAGCCGCTGGCCGACATCGCCGGCGCGCCCATGATCGTCCAGGTCTGGCGCCGCGCCGTGGAGGCGGAGATCGGCCCGGTGGTCGTCGCCTGCGCCGAGCCGGAGATCGCCAAGGCCGTGGAGGCCGCGGGTGGCACCGCCGTGCTGACCCGGCCGGACCATCCCTCGGGCTCCGACCGCATCTTCGAGGCGGTCAGCCTGCTCGACCCCGAGGGCAAGTACGACGCGGTGGTCAACGTGCAGGGCGACCTGCCGACCATCGAGCCCGCCGTGGTGCGCGCCGCCTTCGCGCCGCTGTCCGACCCGCAGGTGGACATCGCCACGCTGGTCGTGGAGATCACCCGGGAGGAGGAGCGCACCGACCCCAACGTGGTGAAGGCCGTGCTGGAGCTGCCGCCGGGCGCGAAGCGCGGCCGGGCGCTGTACTTCACCCGCGCCACCGCCCCCTGGGGCGACGGGCCGCTGTTCCACCACATCGGGCTGTACGCCTACCGCCGCGCCGCGCTGGAGCGCTACGTCCGGCTGCCGCCGTCCGCGCTGGAGAACCGGGAGCGGCTGGAGCAGCTGCGCGCGCTGGCCTTCGGCATGCGCATCGACGCCGCCGTCGTTGACGCGGTTCCGCTGGGCGTCGATACTCCCGCCGACCTCGAACGCGCCCGCGCGATCCTCGCCCGCCGCGCCTCCCAGTAAAAAGACCAGCCCATGCCGAACTCGAACGTGATCGCCTTCCAGGGCTTCCCCGGCGCCTATTCGGACCTGTCCTGCCGGACCGTCTTCCCGGACATGAAGACCCTGCCCTGCGCCACGTTCGAGGACGCCTTCGCCGCCGTGCGCGAGGGGCGCGCGGCGCTGGCCATGATCCCGGTGGAGAACTCCGTCGCCGGCCGCGTGGCGGACAATCACCACCTGCTGCCCGAAGGCGGGCTGCACATCATCGGGGAGCATTTCCAGCGCGTGAACCACCAGCTGCTGGCGCCGAAGGGCGCCACGCTGGACGGGCTGAAGACGGTGCGCAGCCACATCCAGGCGCTGTCGCAATGCCGCAAGATGACGCGCGAGCTGGGCTTGCAGGCCATCTCCCACGCCGACACGGCCGGGGCCGCCGCCGAGATCGCCAAGCTGAACGACCCGCAGCACGCCGCCATCGCCTCCTCGCTCGCCGCCGAGATCTACGGGCTCGACATCCTGAAGGGCAGCATCGAGGACGCAACGCACAACACCACCCGCTTCCTGATCCTGGCGCGCGAGCCGAAGATGCCGCCGCTGGGACAGGGGAAGGTCATCACCACCTTCGTCTTCCGCGTGCGCAGCGTGCCGGCGGCGCTCTACAAGGCCATGGGCGGCTTCGCCACCAACGGCGTCAACATGACGAAGCTGGAAAGCTACATGCTGGGCGGGCAGTTCACCTCCACCCAGTTCTACGCCGACGTGGAAGGCCACCCCGACGAGCGCTCGCTGAAGCTGGCGCTGGAGGAACTGGACTTCTTCGCCCGCGAGGTGAAGATCCTGGGCGTCTATCCCGCCAACCCCTTCCGCTATCAGGAAAGCCAGCGGATCGGCGAAGATTGAGGACAGTCCCGCCCTGGGCCCGCCCTGGGCCCGCCCTGGGCCCGCCCTGGGCCCGCCCTGGGCCCGCCCTGGGCCGTTCTGCCGCATCGCTGAATAATCCGTAAATATGCTATAAATCCTCCACAATGACGGCGCCGCTCGCAGCGGCCCGCAACCACGGCGGCTGACGGGGCATCCGGCGACGATCACCCCCGCCGACGGCCATGGCACCATCATCGGGATGGAGGACGCCATGATCACCTTGGAAGACTGCTTCGTCCTTGCCGACCTGGACCAGGATGAGGTCACGCAAATCGCGCTGCACGAACGCCTGCCCTTCACGGCCGCCCTGGAGAAGGGGGCCGCTCTGCTGACGAACCCCTGGGGGGACGCGGCGATCCGGCAGATGGTCTGGGACAACCTGTGCGCCGCCAACCAGCTTCACCACCCCGGCCGGGCGGAGGCGTTGACGGTCCTGTACCGTGAAACCTGCGAACGGCACCCCAGCCCCTGCGACCGCCGCCGGTCGCCGGTGCGCCCCACGCACCCGATCATCCGGCATTAGCGGGCGGCATTAGCGGGCGGTCACCCCTCCGCGACCCACTCGTCGAGCATGCGGCGGGCGATGCTGTCGGGGCGGGCGAGGCGGAATTCCTCGCTGGGAACGACGTCGCGCAGATAGGCGCGGTCGAACCAGCGGGCGGATTCCAACTCGTCCTGGTCGGTGCGGATGTCCAGGTCCACCGCCCGCGCGCTGAAGCCCAGCATCAGCGAGGACGGGAACGGCCAGGGCTGCGAGGAGTGGTAGCGGATGTCGGTGACGGTCAGCCCGACTTCCTCGAACACCTCGCGCGCGACGGCGTCCTCCAGGCTCTCGCCCGGCTCGACGAAGCCGGCCAGCACGGAATGCAGGCCCGGCGGGAAGCGGTTGTTGCGGCCCAGCACCACCCGCCCCGCGCCGTCGTGCACCAGCATGATGACCGCCGGGTCGGTGCGCGGGAAATGGTGGGTGGCGCAGTCGGGGTTGGTGCAGACGCGCACATGCCCGCCCTCCGCGCTCGCCGCCGCGGAGCCGCAGACGCCGCAGAAGCGGTGCCGCGCGTTCCACCAGGCGATGCCGCGGGCGTAGGCGCACAGCCCCGCCTCCGTCACCGGCATCAGCGGGCCGACGGTGCGCAGGTCCTCGAACCGGCCGAGTCCGGCGAAGGCCGGGTGGTCCTCCAGCGCCCCGTGTGCCGTGAGGTCCAGCGCGAACAGCGGCGACTCCTCCAGCAGGCCAAGGAACACCGGCTCCGCCCCCCAGTCGCCCGCGCAGGGGATGAAGACGGCGCGCGGCTCCTCGGCGGCTCCGCTGACGAAGTTGCGGGAGTTGGAGACCGGCAGCAGCCGCGCCGTGGGCGAGGCCCAGGCCTCCGCCAGCCAGTCCTTGTTCTTGCGGCGGTGGGCCGCGCGGTCGAGCGGGATGCCCGCGTAGGTGTTCGGTCGTTCGCGCATG
Organism: Azospirillum mesophilum; assembly: GCF_053470405.2. Taxonomy (NCBI): domain Bacteria; kingdom Pseudomonadati; phylum Pseudomonadota; class Alphaproteobacteria; order Rhodospirillales; family Azospirillaceae; genus Azospirillum; species Azospirillum mesophilum. Next base: position 274,755 of record NZ_JBPXMQ020000001.1, on the reverse strand, counting down.
GGGAGAGGCTGCCACAACCCTGGCCGGTGGGGAAGGCGACTTTGCTGCAACCCTCCCCCCGCATTCGAGGTTTGCGCCCGCGCCAAGCCCGATTAGGATGCGCCCTCCCCTTCCCGACCCGCCGGAGTGTCCCCCATGACCGAGACCTGCCCCACCCCCCTGGTGACGCTGGCGGAGCGTCTGGCCGAGGCCTCCGGCCCGGTCATCCGTCAATATTTCCGCACGCCGGTCGCGGTGGACGACAAGGCCGACGCTTCTCCCGTCACCATCGCCGACCGCGAGGCCGAACGCGCCATCCGCGCCATCATCGAGGCCGAACGCCCCGACGACGGCATCTATGGCGAGGAGTTCGGGACCAAAAACCTGGACGCCGAGTGGGTGTGGGTGATCGACCCCATCGACGGCACCAAGTCCTTCATCACCGGCCGCCCGATCTTCGGCACGCTGATCGCGCTGCTGCACCGGGGCCGCCCGGTGCTGGGCATCATTGACCAGCCGATCATCAACGACCGCTGGATCGGGGTGGAGGGCCGCCCCACCCTGTTCAACGGCCAGCCGGCCCGCGTGCGCGCCTGCGCCGGGGGGCTCGCCTCGGCGGTGCTCGGCACCACGTCGCCCGACCTCTTCCCCGGATCGGACATCGACGGGTTCCGCCGCGTGGCGACCGCGGCCAAGGTGTCGGTCTACGGCGGGGACTGCTACAGCTACGGGCTGCTGGCGGCGGGGCATCTCGACCTCGTCGTCGAATCGGGGCTGAAGCTGTACGACTTCGCGGCGCTGGTGCCGGTGGTGACCGGGGCCGGCGGGCTGATGACCGACTGGGACGGCAAGCCGCTCGACGCCAACGCCTCCGGCCGCGTGGTCGCCGCCGGCGATGCCCGCACCCACCGGGAAACCCTGGCCGCCCTGGCCGGCTGAGAGAGACCATGACAATCACGATCCCCAAGCCCGCCCGCTCCGTCTTCGAGACCTCGCCGGAGAAGCTGCAACCCTTCCTGCGCTCGCTGGGCGCCCGCGTGTCGGGCGGGGCGAACTGGATGGTGCGCAAGAAGACGGTGTGCGACCTGCTGCTGGGGCTGGACGCCTTCTTCGCCCTGCCGGGGGACGAACGCCGCGCGCTGATGGCCGACGGGGCGGACGGTGGTGCCGATGACGGGGAGACGGGACCGGCGGACTTCCGCAAGGTGCTGCCGCTCTACGTCGGCGCGATCCTGGAAGGGCTGGACGAGGACGCCATCACCGGCCCGGAGCAGGCGGCCATCTACATCCTGTCCATCCACCCGGAACACCAGGACGCCGCCGACCGCTGGATGCTGTCCGACCCGCGCAACGGCAAGGCGGTGCGCAAGCTGATGCGGACCGACCGCCGCTACCGCCAGCTGATGGACCGCATGGCCGACCATTGGAAGGCCATGAGCCGGCGGCTCGATCAGGACGTCAGCGAGACGAGCAGCAGGCCGAGGTAAAGGCCGATGAAAAGGCCGAGGATGATTCCATAGTCCTCGTCCGTCATCGGGTTCGAGTCGGGATCGAACTGCCGCATGCTGTACTCCGGTTGCGTCAACACACGGCCAGAATAACCGTTGACGCGCGCGGAGGTCTCGCGACATGGCGGTGACATGCCCCCGTGGCCTGGGCGCGGGCACGAAAAACGGACCGCGCCGGGGAGCGCGGTCCGCAAGGTTGCCCTTGGAGGAGGCCCTTTGAGGAGGGTTGGGGGAGGAGGGACGGGTCAGGCGGAAGGACGAGCTTCGCCGGTGATCGCCGGCTGCGGCGGCATCTCCTCGGCCAGCACGCGGTAGGCGAAGCCGCCGAGCACCCCGCCGAGGATCGGCGCCACCCAGAACAGCCAGAGCTGCTGCAAGGCCCAGCCGCCGACGACCAGCGCCGGACCGGTGCTGCGCGCCGGATTGACGGAGGTGTTGGTCACCGGAATGCTGATCAGGTGGATGAGCGTCAGCGCCAGCCCGATGGCCAGCGGCGCGAAGCCCGCGGGCGCCCGCCGGTCGGTGGAGCCCAGGATGACGATCAGGAACATGAAGGTCAGCACCACCTCCGCCACAAGGCCGGAGGTGAGGTTGTACGCGCCCGGCGAATGGTCAGCGTACCCGTTGGCGGCCAGCCCCTTCGCGGCCAGCGACCAGTCGGCCTTGCCGCTGGCGATGACGTACAGCACCAGCGCCGCCAGGAAGGCGCCGACGAGCTGCGCGATCACATAGGGCAGGATGTCCTTGGCCGGAAAGCGGCGGCCGGCCCACAGCCCGATCGTCACCGCCGGGTTCAGATGGCAGCCGGAAATATGCCCGATCGAGTAGGCCATGGTGAGCACGGTCAGCCCGAAGGCGAGCGCGACGCCGGCCAGCCCGATGCCGACCTGCGGGAAGGCGGCGGACAGAACCGCGCTGCCGCAGCCACCGAAGACCAGCCAGAAGGTGCCGATAAACTCTGCCGTCGTCCGCCGGATCATCGACATCATATCACCCTGCTTCTGGCCTCTCCCTGCTCTTTGGTGACCTTTCGGACGGCGTAACAGCCAGTAACCGGACGTAAGATACCGTTGCGTACCCGGCCCCGCAGCCCGTGCTAGACTGGCCGCACCGGAGTCCCCCACCAGCCACAGGCTTCCCGATGCGCCGTGTCCTTGCCGCCGCCTGCACGACCGTTCTGCTGGCGATCGCCCTGCCGGCGGTTCTACCAGCGTACGCCGACACCGTGACCGTGACAGCCCTGCGGCAGTTCGGGGAGCCGGAGTTCAAGCCGGGCTTCACGCACTTCCCCCACGCCAATCCCGACGCGCCAAAGGGCGGTGCGCTGACGCTGGGGGCGCAGGGAAGCTTCGACAGCCTGAACCCGATCATCCTGCGCGGCGTGACGCCGCGTACGCTGGGGCTGATCTCCGACGGGCTGATGGTCGGCTCCGGCTGGGAGATGGACGCCGCCTACGGCGCGCTGGCCGAAAGCGTGGAGGTGCCGGACGACAAGAGCTGGGCGGTGTTCACCCTGCGCAAGGAGGCGCGCTGGCACGACGGCGTGCCGGTCACCGCGCAGGACGTTGCCTTCGCCTGGGACTCGATCCAGGCGCACGGCTCCCCCTTCCTGAAATCCTTTCTGGACCGCGTGGCCTCGGTGGAGGCGCTGGACGACCGCCGGCTGAAGATCACGCTGAAGACCACGGGCGAGATCAAGCCGATCATCGACTTCGCCACGGCCATTTCGCCCCAGCCCAAGCATTGGTGGACGGCCAACGGGCGCGACATCTCAAAGACGACGCTGGAACCGCCGCTCGGCAGCGGGCCGTACCGCATCAAGGCGGTCGATCCCGGCCGTTCCATCACCTACGAGCGGGTGAAGGACTATTGGGGCAAGGACCTGCCCACCGCGCGGGGCTTCCACAATTTCGACAGCGTGAAGGTGGACTACTACCGCGACGACGACGTGATGTTCGAGGCCTTCAAGGCCGGCGCCTACGACTTCCGGGCCGAGAACCGGGCGCAGCGCTGGACCACCGGCTACGACTTCCCCGCCATGCAGGACGGCCGGGTGAAGCGCGCCGCCATCAAGAGCGAGCTGCCGCTGGGCGCCCAGGGCTTCCGCCTGAACAGCCGCCGCGCCAAGTTCGCCGACCCGCGCGTGCGGGAGGCGCTGGGGTATCTGTTCGACTTCGACTGGATCCAGAAGAACATCCTGTACGGGCAGTACACCCGCACCACCTCCAACTTCCCGAACTCCGACTTCGGCGCCAAGGGTCCGCCCACACCGGCCGAGCTGGCGCTGCTGGAGCCCTTCCGGGGCAAGCTGCCGGAGCGCGTCTTCACCAGCGCCTTCGAGCCGCCGAAAGGCGACGGCAGCGGCAACAACCGCGCCCAGGTGCGCGAGGCAACACGCCTGTTCCGCGAGGCCGGCTGGGAGCTGAAGAACGGCAAGCTGACCAACACCAGGACCGGCGAGGTCATGAGCATCGAGTTCCTGGACAACGACGGCGGCATGACCCGCGTGGTCCAGCCCTATGTGGAAACCCTGCGCAAGGTCGGCATCGACGCGTCGATGCGCATCGTAGACACCGCCCAGTACCAGCGGCGCACGAACGACTTCGACTTCGACGTGGTGGTGGCGAACTTCAACTTCTTCACCCCGCCGGGGACGGAGCTGCGCGGTTACTTCGGCTCGGCGGCGGCGGACATCAAGGGATCGGCCAACTACGCCGGCATCAAGGAGCCCGCCGCGGACGCCCTGATCGACCGCGCCTTGGCGGCCAAGGACTTGGAGTCGGTGCAGTCCGCCACCCGCGCGCTCGACCGCGTGCTGCTGTGGGGCTTCTACATGATCCCGCACTGGTACAACCCGGAAAACTGGATCGCCTACAAGACGAAGCTGGCCTTTCCGGACAAGAGCCCGAAATACGACCTGGACTTCCGCAACAGCGGCTACCCGGCGGCGTGGTGGGTCGTCCCCGGCAAGGAGGGGTGAGGGGCTTTTGTTTTCCCCTCGCCCATCTCCGATGGGCGCGTAGCCGACGGCCGGAGGCCGGACAGGTGCCAAAGGCACCTGTAGGCGAAGCGAGGTTGCGAGACTTGCGAGCAACCGGGAGGGACCCGCCGCGAAGCGGTGGGAGGGTGAGGGCAAGGTCAGCCCGAGAATCATGGTAATGGGTACGGAGGATTTTCGGCAAAACCTTGCCCTCACCCTTCCCATGGCTACGCCATGGGCCCCTTCCCTCTCCCGCCGGAGGCGGGCGAGGGGGAAATCACCCCAGCAAGCCGGTCATCAGGGCGCGGAGCTGCGCGGGGCGCACAGGCTTGTTGAGGACCTGGCAGCCTTGGGACTGCGCTTCCTCCACCAGATCGGCGGTGCGGTTGGCGGTGATGAGGATGGAGGGGAGGTCCGGGCCGCAGCGTGCGCGAACCCGCGCGATCTCGGTCAGGCCGATCACCCCGTTGTCGAGGTGGTAGTCGGCGAACAGCACGTCCGGCGCCACCGCGGCCACCGCGGCCAGCGCCTCGTCGCCGTTGGCGGCGGTCGCCACCGCGCAGCCCCAGCCTTCCAGAAGCGCGCGCATGCCGGCCAGCACCGCCGGTTCGTTGTCGATGACCAGCACGCGCGTCCCGGCCAGCCGGTTGGTCGCCGTGCGCACCGGGGCTTCCAGCACGCGGGCCGGGCGGGCGTAGGTGCCGAAGGGCACGGTCACCGCGAAGACGGAGCCGCGCCCCGGGGTGGAGTGCACGGTGATCGGGTGGTCGAGCATCCGCGCCACGCGCTCCACGATGGCGAGGCCGAGGCCCATGCCGCGCACCCGCTCGTTGGCGCAGGGCGTGTCGAGGCGGCGGAATTCCTGGAAGATTTCGCCAAGCTTGTCGGCCGGCACGCCGGGGCCGGTGTCCCACACCTCGATGCGCAGGCCGGCCTTGGTGCGGCGGCAGCCGACCAGCACCCGCCCCGCCCCCGAGCCGGCCGGGGTGTAGCGCAGGGCGTTGGACAGGAAGTTCTGGAGGATGCGGCGCAGCAGGCGGATGTCGCTGCGCACCACCGCGTGGCTGCCGACGACATCGAGCGTCAGCCCGCGTTCCCCCGCCACGGCGGCGTATTCGGTGGCGAGCGCGCCGAGCAGGCTCTTGATCGGGAAGTCCGCCACCTCCGGCCGCACCGCGCCGGCGTCGAGTTTGGAAATGTCCAGCAGCGTGGACAGCAGATCCTCGACCGAGGCCAGCGCCACGTCGATGTTGTCCACCAGCCCGCGGTTCTGGGCCGGCTGCTCCAGGTCGCTGAGCGCCGAGACGAACAGGCGCGCGGCGTTCAGCGGTTGCAGCAGGTCGTGGCTGGCCGCCGCCAGGAATCGGGTCTTGGACAGGTTGGCCTGCTCCGCTTCCGCCTTGGCGAGCCGCAGTGCCTCCTCCGCCGCGATGCGCTCGGCGATCTCCTGCTGGAGCTGGCCGTTGAGGCGCGTCAGCTCGGCCGTGCGTTCGGCGACGCGCCGCTCAAGGCTGTCCTTGGCGTCGGCCAGCGCCTCCGCGACAAGGCGCCGTTCGGTGATGTCGTGGATCAGGCCGAAATAGCCCAGCACCTCCGGCTTGCCGCCGGCCTTGGTCTCGCCGAAATGCGGGATGTAGGTGGCGACGGCATAGCGCGGCCCGTCGCCGTTCTGGCTGGGCAGTTCCAGCTCGAAGGTGACCTCCTCGCCGGCCAGCGCCCGCTGCACATAGGGGCGGCGCACCGCGTAATAGGAGTCGCCGAGGGCGGACCACATGGACTGGCCCTCGATCTCCTCGCGCTTGCGGTTGAACCAGTCCTCATAGGCCTTGTTGACGAAGCGGAAGCGCTGCTCCGCGTCCACATAGGCGATCAGCGCCGGCACCGCGTCGGTGACCAGCCGGATGCGCTGCTCGCTGTCGCGCAGCGCCTGTTCGGCCTGCTTGCGCCCGGTGATGTCGGTGAAGGTCATGACGAAGCCGCCGCCCGGCATGGGGTTGCGGCTGATCTCCAGCACCGTGTCATTCAGCCAGGGCTGCTCCACGAGACAGCTCGGCATCATCAGCGCGCTGAGCGCCAGCCCGCGGTCGCCGAGTGCGGCGTGGTGCAGCACGAAGTCGGCGAAGCTCGCCCCCTTGCAGGCCACATTCTCGGGCAGGCGCAGGAGACCGGCGAAACGCTCGTTCCAGGCGACCAGCCGCTGGTCGCGGTCGTACACGCCGACACCCTGCGCGATGTTGTCCAGCGTGGCCTGGAGCAGAGCCGACTTCTCCGCCAGTTCGCGTTCGCGCCGGCGGGTCTCATGCTCCTTGATGTCGGTGATGTCGGTGTAGATGCCGACCACGCCGCCGTCGCGGGTGCGCCGCTCGTTCACCTGGATCCAGCGGCCGTCCGACAGGCGGTAGATGTAGGGTCCCTTCAGCTCGCGGTGCTGCGCCAGCCGTTGCGCCAGCCACAGGTCGGGGCGCGGGTAGGCGTCGGCGACGGAGCGCGAGGAGGCGGCCAGCTCCGCGATGTCCTTGAAGCGCACGCCCGGCATGATGCGGTCGCGGATTTCCGGCCAGAGGGCGAGGTACTTGTTGTTGCACAGCACCAGCCGGTCGTCGCTGTCGAAGATGGCGAAGCCCTCGTTGACCGACTCGATGGCCTCCGACAGGCGGGTGCGCATGGTGTCGGCCAGTTCCTTGGCGCGGGCGAGGTCGCGGTGGCTGTTCTCCAGCTCGCGCAGGGCCCGTTCCAGTTCCAGCGTGCGCTCGCGCACCTTCTGCTCCAGCACGATGGCGGTCTGGAACAGGGAGAAGGCGCCCCCCTGCACGTCCATGGACCGCTCCACCCGGTCCATCAGCACCTGATTGATGCGGCGAAGCTTGGCGTTCTCGCGCTCCAGCGCGGCAAGGCGCGTCTGTTCGTCGGGGCTTGGGGCCGGGCCGGGCCGGTCGGAGAACATGAGCGTCATCGCGCACCTATCGCAACGCCGGTGAAGGTCTGGTTGACGTGCATCGCGTTGTACTGCTCGCCGTAGGCGCAGAAGCCGACGACCTTGTGGCGGGCCAGCGAATCCGACATGACCTGCTTCAGCTGCCGCTGCTCCAGCTCCAGCCGGCGCAGGATGCAGTCGCAGCCGAGCACGAGGTCCGGCGGCCCGCCGAGTTCCGCGGCCAGCCGCAGCATCATGCCCTCGAAATTCTCCACCGGGTCCACGCCCTCCGCCACGGTCAGGACGATGCCCTCGTCGATGGCGCAGTAGAAGGTCAGGCTCTCGTCCTCGTTGACCTTCTGGATGGAGCGGACGTGATACTCGCCCCCCACCCGCACCACCACGGGATGGGCGGCGAAGATCATCGGGGTCAGCGGCTCGCCCTCCAGCCCGACCATGCGGGCGTACTCGCGGCCGGCGGGCTCCGCGTTGATCTCGGTCACGATGCGGCTCTGCGGGTCGGCGCCGGTGACCACCATCTTGCGGTTGGAGGCGACGAAATGCTCCGTCCGGAACACGGTGAAGCGCCGCGCCGTGGTGACCAGCAGCAGCACCGCCGCGTTGGTGTGGAAGCGCCCCTCGTTCAGGACGAAGGTGCGCTCGAACCGCAGCTCGTCCCCGGCGGAGCCGCCGAACAGCGGGATGTCCATCAGCACGCTGTGCAGCGCGCTGACGACCATCTCCTCGCAGCGGGACATGCCGTCGATCATCAGGAAGGCGAAGCTGCCCCGGTCCAGAAAATCGTCGGTGCGGGCGGCCAGCGCCGCGTCGCGCTGCTCCAGCAGACTTCGCAGCACACGCGGCGCCTCCGCGATGGAGAAGCGGTCGAGGTCGTCGATGCGCCGCGCCACGATGGTGAAGTCCTCGCGCGGGAAGCCGATGCCGACCAGGGACCCGGCGGCGTAGCCGAAGGGCGTGATCTCCCCCGCCGTGGTGCAGCCGACCACCGGGATTGGCCCGAACAGCTCGGCCAGCGCCGCCGCCAGCTCCTCCCGGTCGTAATGGGCGGAGCAGAAGACCAGCGCCATCTCCAGATCGGGGCTCGGCGAGTTCGGCCCGCACAGCGCGTCGTGAAGTTCCCGCGCGGCGGTCCGCGCGTCCTCCGCCATGGAGACGGCGCGCGGCAATGGAGGGCGCGCGGGCGCTTCGCCGGTGGGGAACGGGGCGGGCGAAGAACTGTGCGGGTAGCGGGTTCCGGTCAGCATCGGCATGGCATCCACCGCCCGAAGGGAAAACGCTTGAGTCTTGGGCTCACGCTAACGTTACCCCACCGGCACGCGCCGGGCAAAGCCGACGGGCCTCCACGGGCATTCGACCATCGTCTAAGGGAACCACCAGGCTTTGCATGAATACCGGGCAGTCTACGAAAATGGCGCCACCCGCGGGAGGGCGGGGGCGCCGAGTTCGGTTCCAAATGCACCGCCGCGCAAAGGGGCCGGACTGACGGGGGTCAGGCGGGCCTGCGGCCGTACGAGACCGGGAAAATTCCCAAAGTCACAGTCTACATACCAAGTTCCGCGGTCTGGCGCTATGCTAAAATCATCATATCGTCACAGGATTTGCAGGCACTCCATCTCCTCGTCGGTGAACAGGCGCGAGCGGGTGAGGAAGCGCACGCCCTCCGGCGCCTCCAGCGAGAAGCTGGCGCCCCGCCCCGGCACCACGTCGATGATGAGCTGGGTGTGCCGCCAGTATTCGAACTGGGCTGCGCCCATGTAGAACTCGCAGCCGCCGATCGCGCCGAGCCGGACGTCCTGCCCGCCCGGCCGGAATTCCCCTTCCAGGAAGCACATCGGCGCGCTGCCGTCGCAGCATCCGCCGGACTGGTGGAAGAACAAAGCCCCGTACAGCCCGCGCAGCTTTTCGATCAGCTCCAGGGCGGCCGGTGTGGCGACGACACGTTCGACCATGGGCGGATGCTCCAAAGAAAGCAGGCCGGAGGCCGCGAAGGCCCCCGGCCGGAAGTCACAGGGAGGAGAACAAAACCATCGGTGCTGCCGAAATCCCTTCTCCCCTCCGGGGAGGAAGATGAAGGGAACAACGATCAGGGGGGGGCCCGACGTTGGGTTTCGCGTTCGCTCAACCCAACCTGCGAGAGCGGTCTTTCGTAGGTTGGGTTGAGGTGCAGCCGAAACCCAACGTCGGGCGCCTCCGCGATCAGAAGAAGCCCAGGGCCTTCGGGCTGTAGCTGACCAGCAGGTTCTTGGTCTGCTGGTAGTGGTCGAGCATCATCTTGTGCGTCTCACGGCCGATGCCCGACTGCTTGTAGCCGCCGAAGGCCGCGTGGGCCGGGTAGAGGTGGTAGCAGTTGGTCCACACGCGGCCCGCCTGGATGGAGCGGCCCATGCGGAAGGCGCGGTTGCCGTCGCGGCTCCACACGCCGGCGCCCAGGCCGAACAGCGTGTCGTTGGCGATGGCGAGCGCCTCGTCCTCGGTCTTGAAGGTGGTCACGGACACGACCGGCCCGAAGATTTCCTCCTGGAAGATGCGCATCTTGTTGTGGCCTTCGAAGACCGTCGGCTTGACGTAGTAGCCGCCTTCCAGCTCGCCGCCGAGGTGGGCGCGCTCGCCGCCGATCAGGACCTTCGCACCCTCGGACTTGCCGATGTCGATGTAGCCCAGGATCTTCTCAAGCTGGTCGATGGAGGCCTGCGCGCCGATCATGGTGGCCGGGTCGAGCGGGCTGCCCTGCTTCACCGCGGCGACGCGGGCCAGAGCCTTCTCCATGAACTTGTCGTAGATCTTCTCCTGGATCAGCACGCGGCTCGGGCAGGTGCAGACCTCGCCCTGGTTGAGCGCGAACATGGCGAAGCCTTCCAGCGCCTTGTCCAGGAACTCGTCGTCCTCGGCCATCACGTCGGAGAAGAAGATGTTCGGCGACTTGCCGCCCAGCTCCAGCGTGACCGGGATGATGTTCTCCGACGCGTACTGCATGATCAGACGGCCGGTCGAGGTCTCGCCGGTGAAGGCGATCTTGGAGATGCGCGGGCTCTGCGCCAGCGGCTTGCCGGCCTCGACGCCGAAGCCGTTGACGACGTTGATGACGCCCTCCGGCAGCAGGTCGCCGATGATCTCCATCATGACCATGATGGCCATCGGGGTCTGCTCGGCCGGCTTCAGCACGACGCAGTTGCCGGCGGCCAGCGCGGGGGCCAGCTTCCACACGGCCATCAGCAGCGGGAAGTTCCAGGGAATGATCTGGCCGACGACGCCCAGCGGCTCATGGAAGTGGTAGGCGTAGGTGGTGTGGTCGATTTCCGCGATCGTGCCTTCCTGGGCGCGGATGCAGCCGGCGAAGTAGCGGAAGTGGTCGATGGCGAGCGGCAGGTCGGCGTGGGTCGTCTCGCGGATCGGCTTGCCGTTGTCCAGCGTCTCGGCCAGCGCCAGCACGTCCAGGCGCTCTTCCATGCGGTCGGCGATCTTGTTCAGGATGCGCGAGCGCTCCGCCGGGGAGGTGCGGCCCCAGGCGTCCTTGGCCTTGTGGGCGGCGTCCAGCGCCTTCTCGACGTCCTCGGCCGTGGAACGGGCGACTTCGCACAGCGGCTTGCCGGTGATCGGGGTCAGGTTCGTGAAGTACTGGCCCTTGGTGGGGGCAACCCACTGGCCGCCGATGAAATTGTCGTAGCGCGGACGGATGGCGACCTGCTTGCTGAGCGATTCCAGAGCCTGATGGATCACGACCGTGTCCTCCCGATGCGGATTGTGGTTCGCTATGAGAAAAATGTCATATCGCCCGATATGCATTTCCCGTCACAGCGCCCCACCGTTATCGCGGCTTTCGGCCCTTCCGGTAAATTCGACTTTGGTTGAAGGCCGGAGTCTGGCCCCGAAAAGCGCCGGGGACCCGCGATGGGGTCCCCGGCTGAGGTTCGACGGACGCCCTCCGTCGCGGGCCGGGCTCAGAGGAAACCCCGGCGCCTGCTGGATCGGCCGTGCTGCGGCCGAAAGACGCAGCCGGTGGGCACCGGCTGGTAAGACGGCGTGAGTTTTGTGGAATGACCCCATGGCCGTAAATGGTACCTTGGGCGAAGGACGACCCTTCTGCACGCGACGAGACGAACGGACATGACGACCGACATCCGGGTGCGATTCCTGCATCCGTCGGGGGCCATCGGCCCCGGCAAGGTTTCGCTTCTGGAGGCGATCGACCGCACGGGCTCGATCTCCGCGGCGGCGCGGTCGCTCGGCATGTCCTTCCGCCGCGCCTGGTTCCTGGTGGAGACGATGAACAGCGCCTTCCGCGAACCGGTGGTCCGCACCAACGTCGGCGGGCGCGAGGGCGGCGGCGCCGGCCTGACCGCCTTCGGGCAGGAGGTCATCGCCCGCTACCGCAGGATGGAGGAGGAGGCACGCAAGGCCGCGTCCCCCCACCTGTCCTGGCTGAACGAGGCGCTGAAGCCGGAACTGGCGGACGGAAGCGTGAGCGACGCCGATCCAAAGTCCAATATTCCCGACGCGGACGATCCGTAAAGTCTGCCCCCGACGCCGCCACTCGTCCGCGCGGCGAAACGAGGGAGGCTTTTACCCCATGCTCACCGCGACCCGCACCGTTCTCGCCGCCACCACCCTGCTGGCCCTGACCGCCACCGCCCAAGCCGAGGGCGACCCTGCCAACGGCGAGAAGCTCTTCCGCCAGTGCAAGTCCTGCCACACGACCGAGGCCGGCAAGAACCGCATCGGCCCCACCCTGCACGGCCTGTTCGGCCGCAAGGCCGGCACGGTGGAGAGCTACGCCAACTACTCCCACGGGCTGAAGGCGTCCGGCATCACCTGGAACGCGACGACGCTGGATCGCTACCTGACCGACCCGAGGTCGATCATCGCGGACAGCCGCATGGCGTTCGGCGGAATTCAAAAGCCGGAGGACCGGGCGGATTTGATTGCGTATCTGCAGACCGCGACGAAGTGACCGCCGTTGCCCCCTCCCTAACCCTCCACCGCCGAAAGCGGGGGAGGGAGGGACCCACGAAGCGGGAGGGAGGGGGCATCGCGCCCCCTCTCCGCCTAAAGTACGATGCCCTGCGACGCCGCCGACCTTGCTCCGACCCGCGTGCGCGCATAGGCTCGATTTCGAAAAAATGAAAATGGGCGAACGCCCGTCTCCCCTTCCCCGCGAAGGAGGAGCGGTGACGTGCCGACCCGATAACACCTCGGTTCCAGAAGTTCACCGCGCTTAGGGAGTGCGTCGATGCAGCGCTCGCTCAACATCGACCCGGGCAAATGCACCGGGTGCCGGCAATGTGAAATGGCCTGTTCCTACGAGAACGAAGGCGTGTTCAATCCATCGAAGTCGCGCATCAAGGTCTTCACCTTCGATGCCGAGGCGCGCTTCGTGCCCTACACCTGCACCCAGTGCTCCGAAGCGTGGTGCATGCAGGCCTGCCCCGTGGACGCGATCAAGATCAACCTCGCCACCGGCGCCAAGGAGGTCCATGAGGACCTCTGCGTCGGCTGCAAGGTCTGCACGATCGCCTGCCCGTTCGGCACCATCAACTACAACGCCTCCTCCGGCAAGGTCATGAAGTGCGACCTGTGCGAGGGTGATCCGGCGTGCGCCAAGGCCTGCCCGACGCAGGCGATCACCTTCGTCGATTCGAACTGGACCGGGCTGGACAAGATGCGCGCCTGGGCCGCCAAGACCGACACCGGCGCTCGCGCGAACTGAGGGGGGCCACCGATATGGGCTGGGCACGTAAAATCCTGCGCGTCAACCTGACCGCCGGCACGATCAAGTCCGAACCGCTGAACATGGAGTGGGCACAGAAGTATCTGGGCTCCCGCGGTCTCGGCACGAAGTACCTCGTGGAAGAGATCGACCCGAAGGTCGATCCGCTGTCGCCCGACAACAAGATGATCTTCGCCACCGGCCCGCTGACCGGGACCATGGCGTCGACCGGCGGGCGCTATACGGTGATCACCAAGGGCGCCTTGACCGGCGCCATCGCCTGCTCCAACTCCGGCGGCTTCTTCGGCGCGGAGCTGAAGTTCGCGGGCTGGGACATGATCATTTTCGAGGGCAAGGCGCCCTCGCCCGTCTACCTGTTCGTCGAGGACGGCAACGCGCGTCTGATCCCCGCCGACCACCTGTGGGGCAAGTCGGTCTGGGACACCGAGCACGCCATCAAGGCGGAGCTTCAGGACCCGCTGATCCGCGTCTCCACCATCGGCCTCGCCGGTGAGAAGGGCGTCAAGTACGCCTGCATCGTCAACGACCTGCACCGCGCCGCCGGCCGGTCCGGCGTCGGCACCGTGATGGGGTCGAAGAACCTGAAGGCCGTCGCCGTGCGCGGCACGCAGGGCGTCGGCGTCCGCGACTTCAACGCCTTCTTCCAGGCGTCGAACGCCGCCAAGGCCGTTCTGTCCGGCAACGCGGTGACGGGCCAGGGCCTGCCGACCTACGGCACGCAGGTCCTGATGAACGTCATCAACGAGACCGGCGCGATGCCGACGCGCAACCACCGCGACATCCAGTTCGAGGGCGCGCACAAGATCTCCGCCGAAGCGATGGCCGAGAAGCGCCCGACCGACGGCAAGTCGAACCTCGCCGCCAATCAGGCCTGCTTCGGCTGCACCATCGCCTGCGGCCGCGTCAGCGTGATCGACAAGACCCACTACACGGTCGTCAACCGGCCGCAGTATTGGGGTGCGTCGGGCGGTCTGGAGTATGAAGCGGCCTGGGCGCTGGGCTCCAACACCGGCGTGGACGATCTGGAAGCCCTGACCTTCGCCAACTTCATCTGCAACGAACAGGGCATGGACCCGATCAGCTTCGGGGCCACCGTGTCGGCGGCGATGGAGCTGTTCGAGATCGGCGCCATCACGACGGAACAGACCGGCGGCATCGAGCTGCGCTTCGGCTCGGCCGAGGCGCTGACCCAGCTCGCCGAGCTGACCGGCAAGGGCGAGGGCTTCGGCGCTGAGATCGGCCTGGGCTCCAAGCTGCTGTGCGAGAAGTACGGCCATCCGGACTTCCACATGGGCGTCAAGGGCCAGGAATTCCCGGCCTACGACAGCCGCGGCATCCAGGGCATGGGCCTGACCTACGCCACCTCCAACCGCGGCGCCTGCCACCTGCGCAGCTACACCGTGGCCTCGGAGATCCTGGGCATCCCGGAGAAGACCGATCCGCTGGCGACCGACGGCAAGGCCGGTCTGGTGAAGGCCTTCCAGGACGCCACGGCAGCCTTCGACAGTGCCGGCATCTGCATCTTCACCTCCTTCGCCTGGACCCTCCAGGACGTGGCCCCGCAGGTGGACGCGGACATCGAAGGCGGCTGGACCGTGGAGCGCATGGTCGAGACGGGCGAGCGCATCTGGAACCTGGAGCGCCAGTTCAACCTCGCCGCCGGCTTCACCGCCAAGGACGACACGCTGCCCAAGCGCCTGCTGTCCGAACCGGCGAACTCCGGCCCCGCCAAGGGCCGCGTCAACGATCTCGCCAAGATGCTGCCGGAATACTACGACATCCGCGGCTGGACGCCGGACGGCGTGCCGACCAGCGAGACGCTGGCCCGGCTGGCGCTCTGACATCGCCTCAAGTCCCCTCTCCCCTCCGGGGAGAGGGTTAGGGTGAGGGGGTCCGGCATCGCCTGAGCGTACGGTCCCCCGACATCCCCCTCACCCCGCCCCTCTCCCCGGAGGGGAGAGGGAGTGATGCTTTCCCCATGAGGGCCATAAAATGCATTACGTCGTTCTCGGGGCGGGGCCGTCGGGCGTTGTCGCGGCGGAAACCCTGCGCAAGGCCGATCCCACCGGCTCCATCACGCTCGTCAGCAGCGAGAACGAGCCGCCCTATTCCCGCATGGCCATCCCCTACGTCCTCACCGGCAAGATCGGCGAGGCGGGGACCCACCTGCGCAAGGGCGACAACCACTTCGCCGCCAAGGGCATCGATGTCCGCGTGAACGCGCGCGCCACCTCGCTGATGCCCGACAACAAGCGCATCGACTTCGCCGACGGCACCCATCTGAAATACGACCGGCTGCTGATCGCCACCGGCGCGCGGCCCGTCCGTCCGCCCATTCCAGGCCTGGACCTGAAGGGCGTCCACCATTGCTGGACGCTGGAGGACACCCGCAACATCATGAAGCTGGCCGAGCCCGGCACGCACGTCGTGCTGATGGGCGCCGGCTTCATCGGCTGCATCGTGCTGGAGGCGCTGGCCGCGCGCGGCGTGCAGCTGACGGTGGTGGAGATGGGCGACCGCATGGTCCCCCGCATGATGAACCCCATCGCCGGGACCATGATCCGCCGCTGGTGCGAGGCCAAGGGCATCCGCGTCCTGACCAACACCAAGATCAAGTCGCTGCAGAACGTCGCGGCGGAAAAGAGCCGGGGCATCTTCGGCTTCCTGAAGCGCAAGGAGCCGACCGACAGCCGCGACACGCTGGACGTGGAACTGGACAGCGGCGAGATGCTGGCCGCGCACCTCGTCGTCGTGTCGGCCGGCGTGCGGCCGAACGTGGAGTTCCTGGAGAACAGCGGCGTCAAGCTGGACCGCGGCATCATGGTGGACCGCTACATGCGGACCAGCGTGAACGACATCTACGCCGCCGGCGACGTGGCCCAGGGCTACGACTTCTCGACCAAGGCGCACGACGTCCACGCCATCCAGCCGACCGCGTCGGAGCACGGGCGCATCGCCGCCATGAACATGGCCGGCCACAACATCCAGTACAACGGCAGCCTCCAGATGAACGTGCTGGACACGGTGGGGCTGATCTCCAGCTCCTTCGGGCTGTGGGCCGGGGTGGACGGCGGCGATTCGATCGAAGTGGTGGACGACACCAACTACAAGTACCTGAACCTGCAATTCGCCGACGACGTGCTGGTGGGCGGCACGGCCATCGGCATGACCCAGCATGTCGGCGTGCTGCGCGGGCTGATCCAGACGGGCACGAAGCTCGGCCCCTGGAAGGCCCGGCTGCAGGCGGACCCGCACCGCCTCATGGAAGCCTACATCGCCCGCACCCATCTGACGTAAGCCCACGGAAAGGGGGCGGGCGCCCGCCCGCCACCCAGCCCTGGGCTTCCCGGAGGGATCATGGAGATTGTCGTCAAGCTCTACGCCACGCTGTCCCAGCACCTGCCGCCGGGATCGAAGCAGAACCAGACGCGGATCGAGCTGCCGGAGGACGCCACCCCGGCCCACGTCATCGACCGGCTGAACATGGCGCGGGAGAAATGCCACCTCGTGCTGGTCAACGGGGTCTATGTCGCGCCCAGCCAGCTCGACCATCACCCGCTGAAAGCGGGCGACGCCGTCGCCATGTGGCCGCCCGTGGCCGGCGGCTGACGGGCTGAATGATCAGCAAGGACATGGCGCTGACCTGGGACGACCTGCTGCGCCTGCTGCCCGGAGCCGTCGGCGCGCTTCCCTGGCGGGCCGACGGGGACCGGGTGCGCATCGGGGATGAGGCGGGCGGCGTGGACCTGCACGTCGAACCACTGCCGCCCCGCCGCTTCGGCCCGGTGGCGATCCCGCGCCTGCGGGTCGGCTTCGCCTTCCGGGGCTGGGACGAGGCGGAGCGGACCGCCTTTCTCGCCCGCTTCGACCGGGCCTTCCAGCGCGGCGGAGGCTGACGGGCGGGAACCGCCGGGACTGGAGGCTGTTCCCAGTGTCCTATCCGCAAGTCACGGAGCGACCGGCATGGCTGGCGAACCCCAGCAGCAGCACCCGACCGAAACCCCGAACCCGAACCACAAGACCGACATCGAACCGGTGTGCGACGAGGAGATGGGCGGCGGCGGGTCCAACCCCGACACCCGCTTCCGCGGCATGCCCGGCGGCTTCCCCGGCGGCCCGCTGGACGAGGATTGCGCGCCCAACGCCCGCGCCGAACCGGACGCCGCCCGGCCTACCCCGGCGGAGAAGTCATCATAGAAATTCCGGGGGAATTCCGGGGACCTTTCCGGGGCCGCCCCGATTTGGCCGTAGCCGCGCCGCCGTCGCCCCGCTAAAACAAGGGTGACCTAGGGCACCAACCATGGGCTGCGACCGGCATGCTGAAGCGCCTTTACGACTGGACGATGGCCAAGGCGGCCTCGAAGAACGCCACCGCGTGGCTGGCGGGCGTCTCCTTCGCGGAAAGCTCCTTCTTTCCGATCCCGCCGGATCTGCTTCTGGTCCCGATGGTGCTCGCCAACCGGCAGGCGGCGTGGCGCATCGCGGCGATCTGCACGCTGGCCTCGGTCGTCGGCGGCATCGCCGGCTATATGATCGGCTATTTCCTGTACGAGGCCATCGGCCGCGCCGTCATTGACTTCTACCACCTGAACGACCAGTTCGAGGTGCTGCGCCAGAAGTTCATCGACTACGGCGCGGAAATCCTGATCATCAAGGGCATGACGCCTATCCCCTACAAGCTGCTGACCATCACGGCGGGGGTGGCGCATCTGAGCATGTGGGTGTTCATCGGCGCGTCGATCATCTCGCGCTCCATGCGCTTCTTCCTGGTGGCCGCCCTGCTCTACTGGTTCGGCGAGCCGGTGCGGGCCTTCATCGAAAAGCGCCTGACCCTGGTCACCACCGCCTTCGCCGTCGCGTTGGTCGGCGGCTTCCTGGTCATCAAGCTCATCTAGGCGCCAAGCGCGTACAGATCGCGGACGAGCCCCTGCCAGGGGCTCCCCGACACGGCGTTCAGGAAACGCCGGTCGGCGGTGACGAGAGGGGCTCGCCTGTATTCGGCCAAAGCCAGATAGAAGCAGTCGTAAATTGGGTGCCCGAGCGTGCGGGCGATCACCGAAGCGCGGGGTGCAAGCGCGGACAAGCTTCCGAAACGGGCAAAGAGACGCGGCAGCCCTTCGATGAGTTGACCGTGCTGTTCGGTACGCACAACTCCGGTTCGATGCAGACGCCAGATGACGTTGCAAACTTCCGCGATAATCAGGTCCGGAGCTTCGAATTCATTCTCCGGACCCAGCAATCCGCGCGCATGCTCTGAACCCGGCTCTTCGACCAGCCACTTGATCACAACGCTGGCATCGGCGATCAGCCTCATCGGCTGTCCCGATCCTGACGAATGAGTTCTTCGGCCAGTGGATGCGGACCCGGACGCGTCATGGCCCGAACGCGATCCGCAAAGGCCACCCGTTCCTCCGGTGTGAATGGCTTGTGGACAGACTTCGTGACGATGTCCCGCACCTCGTCCTCCACGGACCGGCCATGGCGGTCCGCGCGGCTTTGCAACGCCTCGATCACAGCGTCATCCAGATCCTTGATCGTAATATGGCCCATGCCGGCCTCCCCCGCAGCCTCCGCATAAAGTAGTGCAAGTGCGTGCGCCGCTCAACGATGGTGCTCCCGTTGCCGACGTAACCGCAACCCCCCGCCTCCCGCCCTGTTGACGCTGGCGATACGCTGTCGACAGGAGGGGACGGATGGACAGTCTGCAAGGGGCCCGCGTGGTCATCACCGGCGCGTCGAGCGGCATCGGGCGGGCGACCGCGCAGGCCTTCGCGCGGCAGGGCGCCCGGCTGGTGCTGGCTGCCCGGCGCGAGGGGCTGCTGGACGAGGTGGCCGACGAATGCCGGAACCTGGGCGCCGAGGCCATCGTCGTGCCGGTCGACGTCACCGACCATCACGCGGTCAAGCGGCTGGCCGAGCGGGCGGTGATGGACCTCGGCGGCATCGACGTGTGGGTCGCCAACGCGGGCGTCGGTGCGGTCGGCCGTTTCGAGGAAACGCCCATCGAGGCGCACCATCGCGTCATCGAAACCAACCTGTTCGGGACGCTCCACGCCGCGCACGCGGCGATTCCGGTGTTCCGGCGGCAGGGCCACGGCACCCTCATCAACACCGTGTCGGTCGGCGCCTGGGCGCCCGCCCCCTACGCCGCCGCCTATGCGGCCAGCAAGTTCGGGCAGGAAGGGCTGCTGGAGAGCCTGCGGGCGGAGCTGGTCGACCAGCCGGACATCCACATCTGCGGCGTCTACCCGTCCTTCACCGACACGCCGGGCATGACGCACGGCGCCAACTACACCGGGCACGAGTTGCAGGCCGAAAACCCCTTCTACGACGACCCGGAGGACGTGGCGGAAACCATCGTGGCGGTGGCGCTGCGCCCGCGAGCCCAGGCGATGGTCGGGGCCCTCACTCCGCTGACCCGTCTCGGCCATGCCGTCGCGCCGCGCCTGATGGAGCGGATCGCCGGCCGCGGCGCCCACCGCCATTTCAGCCGCACCCCCGCCGCCCCGGCCAGCGACGGCAACCTGTTCGAGCCGATGGAGGAAGGACGCGGCGTCACCGGCGGGTACCGCTCGCCGGCGCCGGCCTGGATGGCGCCCATGCTCGTCGCCGGGGTCGCGGCGGCTGCGGCGGCCGCCTACGCCGGCTACGCGCGGCGCCACCACCATGACCTGCGCGATGAGCGGCGCCATTAAGGTTGGTTTTGGGTAACGGGTTGGTCCAGAATGCCGGCCCGTCCACCCAGCCCCCGACCATCCAACCCCCGAGATGATGATGCCGAAGCCGGCGACGCCGCGCGGCCGCACGCCCGTTCCTTCCCGTTCCCGCCCCTCCCGCGCTCCCAAGGCCCCGCCGGCGCAGGCCGGTGCTCCGCGCGAGGAGCCGAGGAAGCTGTTCCGCGTCGCCGGCCTGTCCGCCGTCTCCGCCCTGTTCGAGCATGACCCGGCCAGCGTCGAGCGCCTGTTCTTCGACGAGCGGCTGAAGGGCGAGGTCGGCAACTTCTGCAAGGCTCTGGCGGCGGCGCGCAAGCCGTACCGCATGGTGGAGGCCGACGAATTGGCGAAGGTCGCCGGCACGGTGCTGCACGGCGGCGTGGTCGCCCTGATCGCGCCTCGGCCGGTGCCGGCCTTCGACGCGGAGGAGGCCAAGCGCTGGGCGGCGGACGGGCAGCCGCTGCTGATCCTCGACGGGGTGGGCAACCCGCACAACCTGGGCGCCATCCTGCGCACGGCGGCCTTCTTCGGCCTGCCGCGCGTCGTGGTGTCGGACCATCCCGGCCAGGCGCTGCCGTCGGAGGCCGCCTACCGCGTCGCCGAGGGCGGCTTCGAGTGGGTGGAGCTGTATCAGGCAGCCAGCCTGCCGGTGGCGCTGAAGCGGCTGCGCGGGATCTACCGGGTGGTCGGCACCGCGCTGGGCAAAGGCCGGGCGGTGACCGACGTGGCGGCGCTGGCCCGGTCCGACAAGCCGGTCGCCGTCGTGCTGGGCAACGAGGAGGACGGGATGCCCCCGGCCACGCTCGCCGCCTGCGAGGAGGTGCTGACCATCCCCGGCACCGGCCGCATTCAGTCGCTGAACGTCGCGGCCACGGCGGCCATCCTCATCCAGGCGCTGGCGAAGCCGGTGAAGGGGCCGGTGAAGGGGTAATCCCGGCCTTCAGTGCCCGCCCAGCACGCCGATCAGCACCACCGCCACCACCACGACGATGACGATGGGCAGCATGTCCACGCCGTTGCGCATCCACACCGGCGCCTTGCGCGACCCATGGGCGGTGCCGTGGGCGTGGCCCAGCCCCTCGTCCTCCCAGCCGTGGACGGAGGGCTTCACGCCGGGAACGGACACGGCGGGTGCGGCGGGGCTCGCCAAGTCCACCACGCCGGCGCTGCTGTCCACCGGCCCGTCGTAGGCGCGGGCGGCACGCGGGCGCTTCAGGCGGGCGTCGTCCAGCTCCACGTCGATGCCGGCGCTTTCCAACTGGTCCACGACCACGGCGACCTCTTCAGGGGTCATGGTCTCGACCGGGACTTCCTGGCCCAACTGCTCGACGCTCAGGCGGTTGCCGTGGCGGCGGCCCAGATCGGTCAGGCGCTGCATGGTTTCGTCGTCGATCATGCTCATCGTCCTTTTCCCCCCACGTGTGGAACCTTGGACTAAACGCAAGATGAGGGGCGAAGGCTCCCGCTAAAAAACAGCGGCTTTGCAGCGCGGAAGGCTGTTTCCACCTCCTGCCGCATCGTCTCCTCGTCGCCCAGGTAGCGGGGGGAGAAGTGGAAGGGCACGACCCGCCGCACGCCCGCCGCCGCGGCCAGCCGCCCGGCCTGATCGGTGGTCAGGTGGCGCCGGGCGGCGGCGTGCTCCGCGTCGGCGGCGCGGAAGGGCGCCTCGATGAACAGCAGGTCGACGCCGCGCGCGAGGTCGAGGATGCGCGCGGCGTTCTCCGCCGTGAAGGCCGCGTCCACCACATAGGCGATGGACTGCCCGGCGGTGACCGACAGCGCCCGTGCCTTCAGTTGCCCCAGCGGCAGCATCACCGTCCCGCCGTCGCGGCCGGGGGCGGCGATGGGAACCTCGTCGGACTCCGCCCGGAAGACCGCGCGCTTCAGGTCGCGCAGCCAAGGCCCGACGGCGAGCCCCAACTCCTCCAGCCGGTCGCGGAAGACGTTGACGTGCGCCGGCTCCTCGATCCGGTAGGCGAGGCTGGGGATGCCGTGGTCGAGGGTGGCGGCGCGGACGCTCAGCGTGTCCTCCGCCACCAGCAGGCCGCCGTCGATGCGGGTGTCCCGCTCCGCCTCGCGGGCGAAGCTGCGGCGGCTGTGGAACTCGGCGGTGCGGGCGGTGCCGTCCTCCTCCACGGCGGTGGCCGTCACCACGAAGTCCGCCGCGTAGCCGGGGGCGAGGTTCCAGCTGTAGGCGGCGAACTTCCCCGCCACCCGGTCCACGAAGCCCGGCGGCCCGAACAGGTGCAGCGCCTTCTCCCGCCCCAGGCAGACGCGCAGCAGATGGTCGAAGCCGGCGAAATGGTCCATGTGGGTGTGCGAGACAAAAGCGTGCGTGGTCCGCAGCAGCATGCGCGGCGGCACCGGCGACAGGTCGCCGAGGTCGAGCAGCAGGCACCGCCGCTCGAACCGCACATCCACCAGGACGCCGGGGTCGCCGAAGGGCGGGTTGACCAGTTGCGGATGCAGCAGCGGGTTCAGCGGGTCACCTCCACGCCGGAGACAACCGGCCGGTGCCCAAGCCGGTTCCCCAACCGCTTCCCTGGAGGAGCGGCCTTGCCGCCGAAGCTCCGCGACCCGACATAGGCTGCTGAACATAGGCCATGGGAGGAGTCCTGATGCTCGGAATGTTCCTGCGCAAGCCCCTCGGGCTGCCGAGCGCGGAAGAGGCCTTGCCCGGCCGCGACGCGCCGATGCCGGTCACGTCCCGCCACCACGTCAACGGCAACCCGCTGACCCCGCCCTTCCCCGCCGGCCTGGAGGTTGCCGACTTCGGCCTCGGCTGCTTCTGGGGGGCGGAGCGCAAGTTCTGGCAGGTGCCCGGCGTGTGGGTGACGGCGGTCGGCTACCAGGGCGGCCACACGCCCAACCCGACCTATGAGGAGGCCTGCTCCGGCCGCACCGGCCATGCGGAGGTGGTCCGCGTCGTCTACGACCCGGCCAAGGTCCGCTACGAGGATCTGCTGCGCGTCTTCTGGGAGGCGCACGACCCGACCCAGGGCATGCGCCAGGGCAACGACGTGGGCACCCAGTACCGCTCCGCCATCTACACCCACACGGACGCCCAGCGGCAGGCCGCCGAGGCGAGCCGCGACGCCTATCAGGCGCGGCTGGGCGAGGCCGGCTTCGGCCCGGTGACCACGGAAATCCGCGAGGCCCCGCCCTTCTACTACGCCGAGGACTATCACCAGCAGTATCTGTCCAAGAACCCGGCCGGCTACTGCGGGCTTGGCGGCACCGGCGTGAGCTGCGCGATCTGAGGCTTGCGGTCGCCCCCACCCTTCCCACGGCTCCCTCTCCTGCGAAGCGCGGGAGGGTTAGGGTGGGGGCAACCGCACCCACTGCGACATCCGCGCGACAGGGGTAGCCCGACGCGCGCGACGGGCGCCCTCGCGGTTGCGTGGGCCCTCCCCTTCCGGGTATGGTTCCGGCGGTCCATGAAAGCTCCAGGGGGCAGCCCCGCGGGGCGCCGCCCGAGAATTCCGCACCCAAATCGATGATCAAGGAAAGAACCGAGCTGGCGACGCCGCACCTGAGCGGCCTGCTCGACTTTTGGCTCACCAAATGCATCGGCGACAAACCGCCGGTGTCCAGCACGATTGCTCCGGCCGACCTGTGGCCGTGGAAGGACAACATTGTGATTTTTGAAGTCATTGGAGAAGATGACTTCGTCTATTCCTATTACGGCAAGGCTCTGGCCGAGGCGTTCGGCCATTCGCGCCTGGGCGCCACGCTGGACGAGCTGCCGGAAGAGCAGCGCGCCATCCTGCGCCCCGAATACGAATCGGTCCGGCGGGAGCGGCTGCCGGTCGCCCGTGTCTACACGGCCGACTTCAACGGCGTGACGCGGACCTGGGAACGGCTGGCCCTGCCCATGTCCAGCGACGGCGAGCTGATCGACAAGCTGCTGGTCGCCGCCTACGAGCTGACGGACGGCGATGCCCCGCTCGCCGAGCAAGCGCCACTGGACGATATTCCGGAGGAAGCTTCGGACATCACGGAAGAGCCGCCCGCCGAAGAGCCCGTTGCCGAGGCCGTCGCGGACGATCCCGCCGACGGCCCCGCCGACGAACCGACAGCCGAGGGCGAGCCCGATGAGGACGAGCCTGACCAGGGCGAATCCGACACGGGCCCGTCCGACGACACCGATCCCGCCAAGCCCCTCTCCACCGACCTGAATCCGGGAGCCCCGGCATGACGCCGCGCACGCCCCACCTGATCGCCCCCATCACCCAGTCCGGGGTCGTCACCGCCGACGAGTTCAATCTGTGGTGCGCGCTGAACGGCCGGCCCTTCAACCTGATCCCCAACGCGCGTCCGGACGGCCGCGTGCTGTGGGACGTGGAGGTGCTGCCGGGAACGCCGCGCGCAGGCACGGTCTATTCGACCAACCTCGCCGACGAGGCGCTGGCGGTGGTCGCCGGCTTCGCCTTCCTGTCGGGCGTGGAGTGGGCCTACGAGGCGCGCGAGCCGGTGGAGGAGCCGACCCCGGCCGCCATGGCCGCCGCCGTTCCGCCGTCGGAGCCTGAACTGGAAGCTCCCGAGTCTCAGGAAGAGGCCGAAGTCGAGCCGGAGCTGGTCGAAGCTTATGCGGAGTCCGAGGAAGCCGAGCCGGTCGCCGTCGCCGCGCCGGTAAGCCTCGCCGACTTCCCGCAGGCCTACGCCCTGCCCGCCGTCACCCTGTTGCAGAGCCCGCCGCCGCGCCCGCCGCAGCAGCATGACGAGACGGTTCTGGCCCGCAACGCGCGGATGCTGGAAACGGTGCTGAAGAACTTCCGCGTCCGCGGCGAGATCATGGACGTGCGCCCCGGCCCCGTCGTGACGCTCTACGAGTTCGAGCCGGCGCCCGGCACCAAGTCCGCCACGGTCATCAACCTGACCGACGACATCGCGCGGTCCATGAGCGTGGTCACCGCCCGCATCGCCATCGTGCCCGGCCGCAGCGTCATCGGCGTGGAGCTGCCGAACCCGGTGCGCGAGATGGTCTATCTGCGCGAGATGTTCGACCACGAGAAGTTCCGCGACAACGCGCAGCAGCATCTCGCCATCGCGCTGGGCAAGGACATCAGCGGGGAGCCGGTGGTCGCCGACCTCGCCCGCATGCCGCACCTGCTGGTGGCCGGCACGACCGGTTCGGGCAAGTCGGTGGCGATCAACACGATGATCCTGTCGCTGCTCTACCGCCTGCCGCCGGAGCGCTGCCGCTTCATCATGGTGGATCCGAAGATGCTGGAACTGTCGGTCTACGACGGCATCCCGCACCTGCTGACCCCCGTGGTGACCGACCCCAAGAAGGCCGTCGTGGCGCTGCGCTGGGCCGTGCGCGAGATGGAAAGCCGCTACGAGGCGATGTCTAAGCTCGGCGTGCGCAACATCGAGGGCTACAACGCCCGCATCGCCGAGATGATCGCCAACGGCGAGAAGATGCCCAAGCGCACCGCCCCCGGCGAGGCGGAGAACGTCTTCGACCTGACGCCGCAGGAGCCGACGCCGCTCCACTACATCGTCATCGTGGTCGACGAGATGGCCGACCTGATGCTGGTGGCGGGCAAGGACATCGAGGCGGCGATCCAGCGTCTGGCGCAGATGGCCCGCGCGGCCGGCATCCACCTGATCATGGCGACGCAGCGTCCGTCGGTGGACGTCATCACCGGCACCATCAAGGCCAACTTCCCCACACGCATCAGCTTCCAGGTCACCTCCAAGATCGACAGCCGCACCATCCTGGGCGAGGCCGGGGCGGAGCAGCTGCTCGGCCAGGGCGACATGCTCTACATGGCCGGCGGCGGCCGCATCACCCGTGTCCACGGCCCCTTCGTCTCCGATTCGGAGGTCGAGGAGATCGTGCAGTTCATCAAATCGCAGGGCGCACCCAACTACGTCACCGCGATCACCGAGGAAGAGGAAGAGGCCATCGCGGACGAGGACGACGAGGGCGGTGGCGGCGGCGCCAGCGGCGACGACCTCTACATGCAGGCCGTCAACCTCGTGGTGCGCGAGGGCAAGGTGTCGGTCAGCTTCATCCAGCGCCAGCTTCAGATCGGCTACAACCGCGCCGCCCGGCTGGTGGAGCGGATGGAGACGGAACGGGTGGTCGGCCCCGCCAACCACCAGGGCAAGCGCGAGGTTCTGCTGTCCCCCGCCGGCCTCTCGGCCAAGCGCGCGGGGGCGTAACAAGGGGGCGCAAGGATGAACTTCCTGCTGGAGCGGTGAGGTGACTCACCGTCGGCGCAGGCCGTCCAGGCTGAAACGCCCGGCCCCGGCGGCGACCAGCGCGAAGAAGCCGCCGATGATGGCGACGTTCTTCATGAACTGGATGCGCTGCATCGGCTGGGCTTCCGGCGGCAGTTCCCAATAGCGGTGGGCGATCAGCGTCGCCATGATCGTGAAGACGATCACCGCCGCGGCCGCCAGCCGCGTCCAGAGCCCCAGCACCACGGCCAGCCCGCCGAAGAACTCCACCGCCCCGCCGAGTGCGGCCAGCAACGTGGGGGCGGGAAGCCCCTGCGACGCCAGGCTGCCGGCGAAGCCGCCGAGATTCATCAGCTTGCCGAAGCCGCTCTGCACGAAGATCGCGCCGATCAGCAGCCGGGCGACCAGCAGCAGAAGGTCCTGGCTGCCGATCGCCGTCCGGTCCACCCAACCGAGCCGCGTGGCGTCATGTGTCCGGTCGTAATCGTAAGAAGCCATGTCGATTGCCTCCACCCTGCGGTTGGAACGACAGGCGATGCGGTCGATGCGTGCGCGCCGTTGGGGCGCGCCGATCCGCAGCGGATGAAGCGTGCAAGCCCCTCTCCCTTGAGGGGAGAGGGGTTGGGGTGAGGGTGGCGCCGGCCGAAGGCCGGCAGGAAACGTATGTCCCCGCCCTCCGGGCGGGTAACGACCCCTCATCCCAACCCTTCTCCCCCAAGGGGAGAAGGGCTTCCCAACCAACCGCCGACCTTGTTTCTTCTTAGCGCAGCTAAACCTCGCATCTGACACATTTCAACTCGAAGGAAAACAGCCTACTCCAGCAGGCTGCGCAGCATCCAGGCGGTCTTCTCGTGGATCTGCAGGCGCTGGGTCAGCAGGTCGGCGGTCGGCTGGTCGTTTGCCTCGTCAGCCGTAACGATGACCTGGCGGGCCGTGCGGGCGACCGTCTCGTGCCCTTCCACGAGCTGACGGATCATCTCCTGCGCCTTGGGAACGCCGGGCTCCTCGTTGATGGTCGCGAGTTGGCCGAACTGCGAGAAGCTGCCGGGCGCCGGGAAGCCCAGCGCGCGGATGCGCTCCGCGATCTCGTCCAGGGCGTTCCACAGCTCGGTGTACTGCTCCATGAACATGGTGTGCAGTGTGTTGAACATCGGGCCGGTGACGTTCCAGTGGAAGGAGTGCGTCTTCAGGTACAGCGCGAAGGTGTCGGCGAGCACGCGGTTCAGGCCCTCGGAAATGGCCTTCCGGTCGGTGTCCGCGATTCCGATGTCGATCTGCATGACTGTCTCACCCTCCGTCTGATCGTTTTCCGTTCCGTGCTGCCCATCAGGCTACGCTTGGCCATACGCCCGGTAAAGCGCCTATTTTAGAATAGTTCTAAAAGCAGCGTTGCAGGGGGCGCATGCGGAAACGGCCCACCCCGACAAGCTTGGGCGGGCCGTTCGCGGGTCAAGCCTTGGCGAAAGCGGTGCGGCGGAGAAACGGGCCGGATCAGCCCTGGCGCAGGCGGCCGATGAACTGCTTGACTTCGGTGCCGAGCGTCGCGGCCTGCCCGTCGAGCCGTTCGGCGGCTTGCAGGACCTCGCCGGCTGCCGCGCCCGTCTCGCCGGCGGTGTCCGACACGGCGGCGATGTTGCGCGACACCTCGCCGGTGCCGGCGGCGGCCTCCTGCACGTTGCGGGCGATCAGGTGGGTGGCGGCGCTCTGCTGCTCCATGGCGGCGGAGATGGTCGCGACGACCTCGTTGATCGACACCACCGTATCCCCCACCCCCTTGATGGCGCCGACCGCGGCGTTGGTCACCTGCTGCATGGCGGCGATCTGGGCGGAGATGTCCTCGGTGGCCTTGGCCGTCTGGGTGGCGAGGTTCTTCACCTCGCTGGCGACGACCGCGAAGCCCTTGCCGGCCTCGCCCGCCCGCGCCGCTTCGATGGTGGCGTTGAGCGCCAGCAGGTTCGTCTGCGCGGCGATGGAGTTGATGAGGCCGACGATCTCCCCGATGCGGTTGGCCGCGTCGGACAGGCCGACGACGTGGCCGTTCGTCTCCTCCACCGACCGCACGGCATCGCGCGCCATGTCGAAGGAGCGGCGGACCTGCCCGCCGATCTCCGCGATGTTGGCGCTCATCTCCTCCGCCGCCGCGGCGGCGGTCTCGACGCTGGACCCGGCCTGCTGGCTGGCGGTGGCGACGGCGGCGGCCTGCTCCGTCGTGGCGGTGGCGCGTTGCAGCATGCCGGCGGCGTTCGTGCGCATCCGGTGTGCGCCCGCCCCCACCTGCTGCACCACCTCGCTCACCCGCGCCTCGAACAGGTCGGCCAGTTCGTGGATGGCCCGGTGCTTCTCGGCCTCGGCCTCCGCCTTCTGGCGCTCCTGCGCGGCCTTCAGCGCCTCGACCTCGCGGGCGTTGGTCTGGAAGACCTGAAGCGCGCGGGCCATGGCGCCGATCTCGTTGCGCATCCAGGTGCCGTGAATTTCGACGCCGAGCTGCCCGTCGGCCAGCGCCGTCGTGGCGTGCGACAGGCGTTGCAGGGGCCGCGTGATGGAACGCGCCAGCACCAGCCCGGCCGCCGCCATGCCGGCCAGCAGCGCCGCCATGACCAGCGCGAAGCGGAGGCGGGCCTCGGCCGCGGCGTCGCGCGCGGCCTGGTTGGCCTGCTCGGCGGAGCGCGCGATGGCGCCCTGGGCGGCGATGATGCGGTCGGTCAGGCCGGCGAACTGCTCGTCCACATGGCCCATCATCGGGATGCCGATCAGCCGGTCGATGGCGGCCATCTGGTTCATCTCGTCCACCGCCTTGGCGTAGGCGTCCAGGCGGCGGCCGATGTCGGCCAGCATGGCGCGCTCATCCTCGGCCAGCGGCATGTCGCGCAGCGCCGCGATGGTCTTGCGCGCCGCCCCGACGTTGGCGGCGATGGCGTCCCGCATGCCCTGGAGCTTCGCCTCCTCCAGCCCCGAACCGGCCAGCGCCAGATGGCGCGACACATCGGAGTGGATTCGGTAGGCGGTGGCGACCAGCCGGTCGATCTCCCCCTGCCGCCCGGCCGCCGAGCGGTGGATGGCGTCCACCGAAGCGACCGCCTGTTCCGACTGCCGGTCGGCCAGCCACAGGGCGCCGACCGTCAGCGCGATGCCCATCAGCGGCGCCACGAAGACGCGCGCCGTCACCGACGCCCCCGACAGGCGCGCCCCGATACCTCCGCTCATCCCCGTTCCCCCGTGCTGTGTCCCGGCCGCCCCCTGGAAGCGAAAGGTCCAGGGTGGGCGGGTCGGCTTACTTGTAGATGCCGACGTAGGCGACCAGTTCCTGGCCCGGAACGCGCTTCACGTAGGTGATCTTCGGTTCGATCTTGTTGCTGGCCGGGTTCAGCCAGCGGTATTCGACCCAGCCCTCGCCCTTGTCCTTGGCCAGCGCCAGGATGTCCTGGACGATGAATTTGCCGTCCGGGTCCTTCACGTTGACGACGCTCTGCCCCACACCGGTCGGGCGCGGCGGGTAGACCTTCCACACGCCGGCGAAGTCGATGACGTTGACGTAGATCTCGCCCTGCTTGAACTCGCCGTCGGCGTTGAAGGCCTTGGCCGCCTCGTCCAGGCCCTTGGCCGCGATCAGGTCGGCGGCCTTCAGCGTGATGGCCTTGGCGTTCTCCTGCGTCGGCTTCTGGTCCTGGGCGAAGGCCGGCGTCGGCGCGAGGCCGGCGGTCGCGGCGATTCCCCCGGCGGCGCCAACGGCGATCAGCCCGGCGAACAGGGCGCGGATGAGCGTGTGCATGGAACTTCCCCCAAAAGCGTTTGGCAGGCCGGTGGTGCCCCGGCCATTCCATCGTTGTTCGGGCACCCGCGCGGGAACGCGTCCGGGGTGCACCGTTGGTGCGTATATTAGCCAAATATTGCAGGAGTTTGTCCGGCCCATTTTGCCACGGTTACGCAAGGTTGCCGCACTGCAACATTGCCGCGCACCCGGCAGGCGACAGTCCGGCACAAAAAATCAAGCCGTCTGAAATACATAGGAATGACCGGTCACCCAGGCTGACCGCGATTCCACCCTGTGCGGCCTATTGCCGCGACGGCCATTGCGCGCCACACTGTTTGCGCACAACACTGTTCGCTTGCTAACACCGCTTTCGATGTCACGGGACGACAAGGCCAGCCCACGAAACGGAGCCGGCCGGCCCGGACCGCTTCAAGGGAGGAATACACGCATGCGCATCGCAGTCATGGGTGCGGGCGCGGTCGGCGGTTATTTCGGCGCCCGCATCGCTGCGACCGGCCAAGCGGCCGGAGATGCCGCCGGGAACGTTGAGGTGCATTTCATCGCCCGTGGCCGGCACTTGGAGGCCATCCGCGCCAACGGGCTCCGCATCGACAGTCACGCCGCCCCGCTGCATCTGGCCGACGTCCGGGCCACCGACGACCCGGCGCGGGTCGGGCCGGTGGACGTGGTGCTGTTCGCGGTCAAGCTGTGGGATACCGACGCGGCGGCGGAGGCCTGCCGGCCGCTGCTGAAGGCGGACACCCTGGTCATCCCGTTCCAGAACGGCGTCACCAGTCTGGACACGCTGTGCCGCACCCTGGGCGAGCAGCATGTGGGGGGCGGCGTCGCCCACATCGCCGCGACCATCGCCGCCCCCGGCGTGATCCGCCACACCGGCGCGCTCGCCCGCCTGACCTATGGGGAACTGGACGGCGCCCCCTCCCCCCGCCTCGCCGCCTTTCACGAAGTCGCCTCGAAGGCGGGCTTCGAGGCCACCCTGTCCCGGTCCATCCTTCCGGCGATCTGGGAGAAATTCACCTTCCTGGCCCCCTTCAGCGGCGTCACCGGCCTGACCCGCCAGCCGGCCGGGGTGATCCGCCGGGTGCCGGAGACGCGCGCCCTGTTTCTGGACGCGGTGGCGGAGGTGGCGCGCATCGCCCGCGTCCGCGACGTGGATTTGGGATCCGACATCGTGACGCGCGTCGAGGGCCTGCTGGACGCCCTGGTGCCGGAGATGAAGTCCTCCATGCTCAACGACCTGGAGCGTGGCGGGCGGCTGGAGCTGCCCTGGCTGTCCGGTGCGGTGGTCCGGCTGGGGGCGGAGCTGGGGGTGCCCACCCCCGTCCACAGGGTGATCGCGGCGGCCCTGGCGCCCTACGCCGACGGCCCGCCCTGACAAGGACTTCCCCACCGGGGGGCGGCGTGACGACATGCCGCCCCTTTTTTCCATCGACAGGTCCCCCGGCGCGGGTGGACCATGATCTTGAAAGAGCACGGTTTTCCCAGAAACGTCATCCATCGGGCCGCGAACGGGGCCCTGCGGGAGAGAGCCATACGGGAGGTGTGCATGCCCCATACACAGATCCAGACGGCCCGTTGCGCCGCCCTGGTCGGCCCCTATCTCAGCGGCAAGACATCGCTGCTGGAAAGCCTGCTGTCGGCGGCCGGGGCCACCACGCGCAAGGGCAGCGTGCGCGACGGCAACGCCGTCGGCGACAGCTCCGCCGAGGCCAAGGCCCGGCAGATGAGCGTGGAGGTCAACGTCGCTTCCTTCGACTATCTGGGGGAACGCTGGAACATCCTGGACTGTCCCGGTTCGGTGGAACTGGTTTGCGAGACGCAGAACGCCCTGATGGCCGCCGACGTCGCCGTGATCGTGGCGGAAGCCGCCCCGGAAAAGGCCGTGCTGCTGGCCCCGCTGTTCAAGTTCCTGGACGAGAACCGCATCCCGCACCTGCTGTTCATCAACAAGGTCGACGCGCTGGGCGACCTCCGCGTGCGTGACGTGGTGCAGGCCTACCAAGCGGTGTCGGAGCGCAAGCTGGTGCTGCGCGAGGTGCCGATCCGCGAGGGCGGGAAGATCGCCGGCTTCGTCGATCTGGTCAGCGAGCGCGCCTGGCACTTCAACCCGCACAAGCCGTCCGAGCTGATCCAGATCCCCGACAGCCTGAAGGACCGCGAGCACGAGGCCCGGCAGGAAATGCTGGAGGCCGTCGCCGACTATGACGACGCCCTGCTGGAAAAGCTGCTGGAGGACGTCGCGCCGGAGACCCAGGAGGTCTACGACCGCCTCGCCAAGGAACTGGCCGACGACCTGATCGTGCCGGTCTTCTTCGGCTCCGCCGAGAACGACAACGGCATCCGCCGCCTGCTGAAGGCCCTGCGCCACGAGGGGCCGGGCGTGTCCGTGGCGGCGGAGCGCGTGGGCGTTCCGGCGGATGCGGCGGTGGCCGCGCAGGTCGTGAAGACGCTCAACGGCTCGCACGCCGGCAAGCTCAGCGTCGTGCGCGTCTGGCGCGGCACGGTCAGCGACGGCATGACGCTGGGCGGGGAGCGGGTGTCCGGCGTCTTCCGCATGATGGGCCACAACCAGGACAAGCTTTCCGCCGCGTCGGCCGGCGACGTGGTGGCGCTGGGCCGGCTGGAGAAGGCGGCGACCGGCGACCTGCTGACCGACAAGGGCAACCTGGGCAAGCCGGATCTGTGGCCGGAGGTTCCCTCGCCGGTCTTCGGGCTGGCGCTGCACGCCCAGAACCGCAACGACGAGGTGAAGCTGACCGCCGCCATCCAGAAGCTGGTGGAGGAAGACCCCGCCCTGAAGCTGGAGCAGTCCACCGACACCGGCGAGCTGGTGCTGTGGGGCCAGGGCGACATCCATTTGCAGATCGCCATGGACCGGCTGCGCAACAAGTTCAACGTGTCGGTCAAGGGCGTGCCGCCGCAGGTCCCCTACAAGGAGACGATCCGCAAGGGCACGTCGCACCACGCCCGCTACAAGCGCCAGACCGGCGGCCACGGCCAGTTCGCCGACATCCATGTGGAGGTGAAGCCCCTGCCGCGCGGCAGCGGGTTCCAGTTCGAGGACGGCATCGTCGGCGGCGTCGTGCCCCGCCAGTTCATCCCGGCGGTGGAGACCGGCGTGCGCGAATATTCGGTGCGCGGCCCGCTGGGCTTCCCCGTGGTGGACTTCGCCGTGAAGCTGACCGGCGGCCAGTTCCACGCGGTGGACAGCTCCGAAATGGCCTTCAAGACGGTGGCGCGCCAAGCGATGACGGAGGCCCTGCCGGGCTGCGAGCCGGTGCTGCTGGAGCCGATCCTGAACGTGTCCATCGCCGTGCCCAGCGACTTCACCTCGAAGGTGCAGCGCCTGATCAGCGGCCGGCGCGGCCAGATCCTCGGCTACGACGCCCGCCCCGGCTGGCAGGGCTGGGACGAGGTGAAGGCCTACCTGCCGCAGTCGGAAGTCCATGACCTGATCGTGGAACTGCGGTCCCTGTCGCTGGGCGTGGGCACCTTCACCTGGACCTTCGAACGCTTGCAGGAACTGACCGGCAAGGCGGCGGACAAGGCCGTGGAGATGAGGAAGGAGATGCTGGCCGCGTCGTGAAGATATGGGTGGGGGAGAGCGCGAGCCGCGTAGGTTGGGTTGAGCACAGCGAAACCCAACATGACCGCAAACGGACAAGTGTCGGGTTTCGCTGACGCTCAACCCAACCTACGGATTTTGCAAACGAAAAGGGCCGGAGGCGATGCCTCCGGCCCTTCGCACATCATTGTGCCCGCGAGGATCAATCCCGCAGGTTGGCGCACGCGCGCTGGATGCGGCGGCAGGCCTCTTCCAGGGCTTCCGTGCTGGTCGCGTAGGAGATGCGGAAGTGCGGGGCGAGGCCGAAGGCCGAGCCCTGGACGACCGCGACGCCTTCCGACTCCAGCAGATAGGTGACGAAATCCTCGTCGGTCTCGATCACCTTGCCGTCCGGGGTTTTCTTGCCGATGGTGCCGGCGCAGGACGGGTAGACGTAGAAGGCGCCTTCCGGCTTCGGGCAGTTGATGCCCGTGGCCTGGTTCAGCATGGACACCACGAGGTCGCGGCGCTGGCGGAACACCTCGGCGCGCTCCTTGATGAAGTCCTGCGGGCCGTTCAGGGCCTCCACGGCGGCGGCCTGGGAGATCGAGGTCGGGTTGGAGGTCGACTGGCTCTGGATCACGCCCATCGCCTTGATCAGCTCCTTCGGGCCGCCCGCGTAGCCGATGCGCCAGCCGGTCATGGAGTAGGACTTCGACACGCCGTTCACGGTCAGCGTGCGGTCGTACAGCTTCGGCTCGACCTGGGCCGGGGTGACGAACTTCAGGCCGTCGTAGAGCAGGTGCTCGTACATGTCGTCGGACATGATCCAGACATGCGGGTGCTGGACCAGCACGTCGGTCAGGGCCTTCATCTCGTCATAGGTGTAGGCCGCGCCCGACGGGTTCGACGGGGAGTTCAGGATCAGCCACTTGGTCTTCGGCGTGATCGCCTTCTCCAGGTCGGACGCCTGCAGCTTGAAGCCCTGCTCGGCCGGGCAGGAGACGAACACCGGCGTGCCCTCGGCCAGCTCCACCATGTCCGGGTAGGACACCCAGTAGGGGGCCGGGATGATGACCTCGTCGCCGGGGTTCAGCGACGCCATCAGAGCGTTGTACAGCACCTGCTTGCCGCCGACGCCGACCGAGATCTGCTCCGGCGCGTACTTCAGGCCGTTCTCGCGCTCGAACTTGGCGCAGATGGCCTTCTTCAGCGCGGGCGTGCCGTCCACGGCGGTGTACTTGGTGTCGCCGGACTCGATGGCCTTGATGCCGGCGGCCTTGATGTTGTCCGGAGTGTCGAAGTCCGGCTCGCCGGCGCCGAGGCCGATGACGTCGCGACCGGCCGCCTTCAGCTCGCGGGCTTTGTTGGTCACGGCGATGGTCGGCGAGGGCTTGATGCGCGACAGACGGGACGCGATGATCGACATGGCGGGCTTGCCCCTATGGCGATTGGTGGCAGAAATCGGGTGGGTTGTAACGAGACGCGGGACCTTACTTCCGCATTATCCGTGTTGCAAGCCGATCACTCCGCCGCTTGCGCGCTTTCCTGAAGAACGCGCGGCAGGCGCAGCGTGAAGGTCACACCCTGGCCCGGCGTGCTGGCCGCGCTCAGCTGCCCCTTCATCGGCCCGGTCACGATGCTGTGCACGATGTTGAGGCCGAGCCCGGTCGCCCCCGCCTCGCGCCGGGTGGTGAAGAAGGGATCGAAGATCCGCGGCAGATGCTCCGGCGCGATGCCCCGTCCGTCGTCGCGGTAGGTCAGTTCCACCAGCCCCGAACCCGACAGAGCGGCGCCGATGCGCAGCGTGCCCACGTCCCCCTCGGCGAAGGCGTGGGTCAGGGAGTTCATGATGAGGTTGGTCACGACCTGGCTCAGCAGGCCCGGATAGCCGACCATCTCCAGCCCCGGCGGGCAGTCCAGCTCGATGCGGTGCTGCTGCCGGCGCAGGGCCGGCGACAGGCTGGCGACAATGTCCTCCAGATAGCTGCGCAGATCGAACGCGCGCAGCCGTTCGGAGCTGCGGTCGGCGGCCACCTGCTTGAAGCTTTGGATCAGGGCGGCGGCGCGCTCCATGTTCTGCAGCAGCAGCCGCGCCGATTCGTCCGCCACATCCAGGTAGGCGGCCAGTTCGGTCTTACGCAGGCCGCCCAACTCGACCCGGCCGCGCAGATCCCGCGTGCGCTCGGCGAGGTGCGAGGCGGCGGTCACCGCGACGCCCACGGGCGTGTTGATCTCGTGCGCCACCCCGGCCACCAGCGCCCCCAGGGAGGCCAGCTTTTCCGACCGCACCAGCTCCGTCTGCGCGCGGTTCAGGCTGTCCAGCGTCTCCTGAAGTTCGGTGTTGGCCCGGGTCAGGGCGGCGGTGCGCTCCTCCACCCGCTTTTCCAGGATGCGCCGCGCCGCGCGGTGCAGGGTGATGTCGCGGCCCGTGCCGCGGTAGCCGGTGAAGCGGCCTTCCGGGTCCCGCACCGGCAGGCCGGACAGCCGCGCGTAGTAGGACTGGCCGCGCGTGTCGGTCCAGGTGACGTCGAACTCCGCCACCGGCTCCCGCCGCTCCAGCCGGTCCATGAAGGCGCGCCAGCCGCCCTGCCACGCGGCCTCCACCCCCAGCTCGTCGGCCGGGCGGCCGATGGGCGACAGGGCCGGGCGCACCAGCTCGAAGAAGCGGTCGGACAGGGCGACGTAGCGCAGGTCCGCGTCCAGTTCCCAATACCAGTCGCTGGAGGCGGCGGCGAAGTCGCGGAAGCGGGCCTCGCTCTCGCGCAGTTCGGCCTCCGCCCGCGCGCGCTGGCCGGCCCGCTGGGCGAGGTCGCCGGCCATGCGGTTGACGCCCGCCTCCAGCACGCCCAGCTCGTCGGGACGGACGGGCAGCGGCGCCAGCTCGTCGCCCTTGGCGATGCGGCCGACGAAGGCGGTCAGCCCGCCGATGCGGCGCAGCACGGTCACGCGGAACAGAAGCACGATGATGGCCGAGGTCAGCAGCGCACAGAGCAGGGCCACCCCCGCCACGGTGTCGCGCAGCGCCGCCTTCTGCGCGGCCAGGGCGCCGGTGTTGACCTTGACGTAGGCGAACAGCGTCGGCACCTCCGCCCCGCGCATGAACAGCGGGGTGACGCAGAGCAGCGCGCCGCGGTCGCCCTCGTCCACCTCGATGATGGAGGGCTGGCGGGCGTTGCCGGAGAACCAGGCGGGGTCGATCCCCGGAAGCTGCCGGATGTCGCGGCCCAGATGGTCGGGGTTCAGGGCGTGGAAGACGTTCCAGTTGGCGCCCACCACCATGCCCTCTTCCAGCTCCTGCCCGATGAGGTGGGTGAGGGTGGCGCGGTCGGCGACCGCCTCGTAGGACAGCTCGCCGCGCTCCATCAGCGTGCCCGGCAGCGTGATGCGGTCGCGGGCGCGGAGGTCCATCTCCTCCGTCAGGCGGTCCAGGGCGATCCCGCCGACCAGGGCCAGCACCAAGGCCTGCACGACCAGCACCGCAAGGCCGATGCGGAAGACCAGGCTTCGGAACAGCGTGCGCACCGGCATCACCCCTGTACCGCCGGTGCCGGCGCCGGTCGCGCCGGCCGATCCGGCCCATGCGTTGAGCGAGGGAATTTCCTCGCGGCGAGTGCTACCACGGATGTGCGCTCGCCGGAAGGGATGAGCGGATTGCGCGAGCGCAGGGCGGTTTCCGTCGCGCAAGGGGTCATGATTCAGGGGGCGTCGATGTAATATTGGGCCGGGTTGGTGGGCGCCGGCGTCGGGTAGATCCAGGAATCCCACAGCATGCGGGGTACGTTGCGGAAGTCCTTGCGCGCCACCGCGAAGCGGGGAACGTCCGTGGCGATGCCGATCTGCACGAAGGCCTCCGCCACGCTGTCGAGAAGTTCCGCGACCAGCGCCTGCCGCTCCTCCGGTTCCTCGGCTTCCTGAAGGCGGCGGTGGATGGCCCATTGGTGCTTGACGGGCTCCGGCGGCTCCTCCGCGCCCGGCCCGGACGGGTCCTTCAGCCAGCGCACCCAGGCCAGGCCGAAGGCGCTTTCGTTGCTGAGCGGGATGTAGGCGTGAGCCTCCTGCACGGCGTCCATGCCGCCGTCGCCGGTGCCCGGCACGATGTCGAACCGCCCCTCGCGGACGCGCCTTTGAAGGGCGACGCGGTCCAGCGTCTCCACCACCAGCTCCACGCCGACCGCACGCCACTGGGCGGCAATGGCCGCGCCCACGGCCGCCTGATAGGGGCGGTCCCGCCGGGTGAGCAGCGTGAGGGACACCCGCCTCCCCTCCGCGTCCAGGCGGTAGCCCTCCCCGTCGCGCCGGTCCAGCCCCAGCGCGTCGAGCGCGGCGGAGGCGGCGTCTGGGTCGTGCTCCAGATACTGATGCGCCAGCCGGTCCGAATAGTTCGGGGACTCCCGCCGGGGCGCCACCTGCCAGGGCTCCCCCTGCCCGCCCAGCGCGTCGTCGATGACCGCCTTGCGGTCGATGGCGCGCGACAGCGCGATGCGCAGCGACCGGTCGGCCAGCAGCGCCCGCCGGGCCGGGTCGGGATGGGTCAGGTTGAAGACCAGCGGCATCACGTTGCTGCCCGCCGGGATCAGCGGCACCGTCCGGTAGCCGCGCGCCTGGAGATCCGGCATGTGGTCCTGCATGTCCCGGGTGCCGACGTGGCGGACCTGCATGCCGAGCCGCCCGGCGCGCAGCAGATCGGCCAGCCGCGCCGGCGAGGTTTCCAGAACCTCCACCCGGTCGATGTAGGGCAGCTGGTTGCCAGCCCGGTCCACCTTCCAATAGTACGGGTTGCGCAGCGCCACATAGCGCGGCGGGTCGCCGGGCTCGCGCCGCTCCAGCACCCAGGGGTCGAGCGTGGGCACCGGCTCCACGAGCTGGGTCACCGTCAGGTCCCCCACCGGCCGGCGCAGCAGCGAGGCCGGGTCGGAGGGGCTGCGCTGGATGCGGGCCTTCAGGCGGAACAACGCCCGCCAGTCCGTCACGCCGGCCGCCGCCAGCTCGGCGGCGATGCCCTCCGGGTTGTGGCGCGGGTGGAAGCGCGCCAGCGCGTGCCGGGGAAATTCGGTGGCCGAGGCGACGTTGTGGCCGGAGGCCATGGCCCGCAGGAACTGGCTGTTGGGCTGGGCGAAGACGAACCGCAAGGTCAGCGGGTCGGGCACCTCCAGCCGCACCGCGTCGGCGCCGGCGGGCAGCCAGCGCGGCCGCTCCTCCATCAGCTCCGGGTCGAGCAGCACGTCCTCGAACCAGAAGCGGATGTCCTCCGCCGTGAAGGGCTCGCCGTCCGACCAGCGCAGGCCGGGCCGCAGGCGGAAGGTGAACTGGCGGTTCCCGTCGGCGACCTGGACGGACTGCGCGACGTTGGGGATGACGCGGCGCCAGGACGGATCCCAGCGGACCAGCTGCTCGTAGCCCATGTTGCGGTAGAGCAGCAGGCCGTCGGCCTCCCCCACCATGGCGATGCGCCAGATGCCGCCGTAGGTCCCAACCTCCTCCTCCACCTGGATCAGGGCGGGGTTGGCGGGCAGCCGGTCCTTAATGGGCGGCAGCTCACCACGCGCCACCCGCGTCGCCAGTTCGGGCGATTCGTGGAAGAAGGCCGGCGCCGGGGCAGGAGGCGCCGGGGTGGGCGTTGGCGGGGTGGGCGTTGGCGGTTCTGCAGCGAGCGGCGCCGCGAGAAGAACGGTCAGAATGGCGGCGGACAGGCCCCGGACGGCATGGGGGACGGCACGGGCCGGCCAGCCGCGCGCGCCGAGCGCCCAAGCCCCAAGAATGCCGCACACGCGCCGCAACCCGTCACCCATCCCGTCCTCAGCCGAAATCGCCCCGCACCGGCCATTGCCGCGGGCTGCATCGATGGGTGCTTGTTAGCATTTTCGGCAAACAACGGGAAGTGGTCTTGCAACCACGGGTACGCGCGGCCCGGTCGTCTCTTGACAGCGGGATCAGCAGCGCGAGTATGTCCTCCGGTTTCGATCAACGCTCAGGCTTTTGGAGAATTCGCATGCTCACCCGCATCACGCTGGCCGCGGCGGCCGCCCTGCTGCTCGTCGGCGGCCCGGCGCTGGCCCAGGACACGATCAAGACCCGCAAGGACGGTTTCGAAGCCACCAAGAAGGCGATGGCCGAGATGAAGGACCTGCTGCAGGGCGACAAGGTGGCCCCGGTCGGCGCCGTGGCCCAGCGCGTCGGCGCCTTCGCGACCCAGTTGCCGACCCTGTTCCCGGCCGGCAGCGACAAGGGCGACACCAAGGCGAAGGCGGACATCTGGGCGAACTTCGGCGACTTCTCGACCAAGGCCAAGGACTTTGAATCCGCCGCCAAGGCCCTGGAGACGGCCGCCGCCACCGGCGACAAGGCCGCCACCGCCAAGCAGTTCGCCGCGCTGGGCGGCGCCTGCAAGGCCTGCCACGAGCGTTACCGCGCGGAGTAACGCTCCGCGCTCAGCCCTTCCCTCCTCATACCGTGTTCGGAAAGTTCTGACTTTTCGAACACGGTATCGGCCGCGACGGCGGCCGCGGCCCGCGAGGGCCGAAGCCTGCGTGGCGTGTGAAAGCAGCGGTCCGAATGTTTCGGACCGCGTATCAAGTGGGGGAAGGGCTGCCTCACCCCGCCTGGACCACGGCGGCGACCAGACCCACGGCGGCGGCCAGCACGGCCAACGCCACGGCGGTCGGCGTGCGCCGGGGCGGCGCGACCGCCGCGTCGGCGGGGATGGTCTTGCGGCCGGTGATCATCGGCCGGATCAGATTTTCCTTCTTCACCAGCAGATAGACCAGCACGGCCAGCACATGCACGGCGGCCAGCAGCAGGATGCCGTTCGCCAGGAGCCGGTGCAGCGTGCTGAGCGTCTTGACCGTCGCCGACGCGGCGAGCGGCACCAGCGGCCCGTCGACCAGAATGTCGTCGGAGGTGAACAGGCCGCTCGCCGCCTGGGTCAGCAGCGCGCCCAGCAGCACAACCACCATCAGCCCGCCCATAGGGTTGTGCCCCAGCGCCGGCGGCGAGGCCGGCCCGCCCTTGCCATCGCCCGCTCCCGCGCCGGACAGCCCGGCGGCGTAGGCCAGCACCGCGCGCGGCCCCTTCACGAAGTCGCTGAAGCGCGCCGTCTGGCTGCCGATCAGCCCCCAGACCAGCCGGAACAGCAGGAGCGCCAGGATCGCCTCCCCCGCCAGGGTGTGGGTCGCCATCCGGTCGAGCTTGGCGGAGGCCACCGCAACCGTCACCAGCAGGACGAGACTCCAATGAAACATGCGGGTCGGCAAGTCCCAGACGGTCACGTCGCGCGCAGCCGCCCGCCGAGTTGTGGTATTACCACCTGCCATGAATCAGCCCTCGCTTATCGTGTTCTTTGCTCATCTATGCCCAATTGCGATGCGTTTTGCCCGCATTTCCGCCGAAACGCGGCGGAAGGCGGTGGACAAGGCGTCACAGCACTGCATTGCACTTGAACGACAGCCCGTGAGGCGGATATGAGTTGACGCAAAACCAGCCTATAAGGATCTCAGCGTCATGCCGGACAAGCAGCAGCTCCTCCACCTCGTCTTCGGCGGTGAACTCGTCCGCCCCGATTCCGATCAGTTCGTCGACCCCACCAAGGTCCACATCGTCGGCATTTTCCCGAACTACGAGGAAGCCTACAAGGCGTGGCGCGGCGCCACGGGCGCGACCATCGACGATGCCCACACGCGCTATTTCATCGTGCACCTGCACCGGCTGCTGGATCCGTCGGCCGAAGGCCACGCCCACGATCACCACTGATCAGGCATCACTGATCGGCACCACCGGCCTGCATCGACCGGTCGGGATAAAGACGCCGGGACGGGTCGCACCCCGTTCCCCGGCCGCCGAAGCCGGCGCGGAGGGGAACCCTCCGCGCCCGCGGGGCGTTGACGGCCTGCCATGGCGGTCTTCTTCACCAGCGACACGCATTTCGGCCACACCGGCGCCCTCAGCCGCTTCCGCCGCCCCTTCTCGTCCGTGGCGGAGATGGACGAGGCCATGGTGGCGAACTGGAACGCCACCGTCGGACCGGACGACGCGATCTGGCACCTCGGCGACTTCGCCCTGCGCCGCACGCCCGACGAGA
Source organism: Azospirillum mesophilum (assembly GCF_053470405.2). Taxonomy (NCBI): domain Bacteria; kingdom Pseudomonadati; phylum Pseudomonadota; class Alphaproteobacteria; order Rhodospirillales; family Azospirillaceae; genus Azospirillum; species Azospirillum mesophilum. The sequence goes on along the minus strand of NZ_JBPXMQ020000001.1, from coordinate 233,330 downwards.
TGGTGACCCTGCTCGACCGTCTGCACGGCACCAAGCACCTGATCACCGGCAACAACGACGGCCCCGCCACCCTGCGCCTGCCCGGCTGGGCGAGCGTCCAGGCCTACGCCGAGATCCTGGTGGACGACACTCGGCTGGTGATGTGCCACTACGCCTTCCGCACCTGGAACGGCATGTACAAGGGCGCCCTGAACCTGCACGGCCACAGCCACGGCCAGCTGAAGGGCATGCCCCGCCAGTTCGACGTCGGCGTGGACGTCTGGAACTTCCGCCCCGTCACCCTGGCCGAGATCACCGCCTCACGGCGGCGCAAGGCCAGGGACGACGGCAACAGGTAGGCTCCTACGCCGCCTTCAGCTCCTCCAGGAAGCGCCGCATCTGGGCGCGCAGATCCTCCGATTGCCGGGTCAGGGTGCGCGCGGCGCCCAGCAGGTCGGCGGCGGCGCGGCTGGTGGATTCAGCGTCGCCATGGATGTCGGTGACGTTGCGCGCGACCTCCTCCGTTCCGGCCACCGCCTCCCGCGTGTTCCGGCCGATGCGCTGGGTCGCGGCGGACTGCTCCTCGACCGCGCCGGCCACGGTGTTGGACAGCTCCTCCATGCGGCGGATGATGCCGGAGACGTCGCGGATGGCCTCGCCCGTTTCCTGGGCGACGCGTTGCACCTCCGCGATCTCCTGGACGATCTGCTCCGTCGCCTGGGCCGTCTGGTTGGCGAGCGTCTTCACCTCGCCCGCCACGACGGCGAAGCCCTTGCCGGCGTCGCCCGCACGGGCCGCCTCGATGGTGGCGTTCAGCGCCAGAAGGTTGGTCTGCTCCGCGATGGAGGAGATCAGCTTCACCACGTCGCCGATGGTCCGGCCGACGCTTTCCAGCCCGTCCACCAGCCGGGTGGAGCGGTCGGCGCGCTCCATGGCCTCGGCGCCGATCTCCCGCGAGACGCCGGCCGTGCGGCTGACCTCGCGCAGGGAGGTGCCCAGTTGCTCGGCGGCGGACGCGACGGACTGCACGTTGGACGTGGCCTGCCCGGTGGCCGCGGCCACGGCGGACGCGCGCCGGGTGGTGTCCTCGGCCATGCCGGTCAGCGCCTGCGCGGTGTCCTGAAGCCGCGTGGCGGCGCTCACCTGCGCTTCCAGCAGAGCGGCAATCTGCGTTTCGAAGCCGGCGGCGATGCGGTCGATGTGGGCGGCGCGCTCCTCCCGCCCCTGCGCCTCGCGCCGCTGCGCCTCCTCCAGGCGGGCACGCTCCTGGGCGTGCTCGCGGAAGGTCTCCAGCGCCAGTGCCATGGCGCCGATCTCGTCGCGGCGGTCACGATCGGGCACCGGGGCCGACAGGTTGCCGTTCGCCAACTCCTTCATCGCGGCCACCAACGCGGCGAGCGGCACCGTGATGCCGCGCCCGATCGCCGCGCCCGCGGCCAGCAGGACCAGCGCGATCGCCAGGATCGCCGCCCCGACCGACCAGCCGGTGGAGCGCAGGGCCGCGTCCACGTCGTTGAAATAGATGCCGGAGCCGACGACCCAGCCCCACGGCTCGAACAATTTGACGTAGGAGACCTTTTCCGTCTGCACGTCGCTGTTCGGCAATTTTTGCGAGTAGGACAGGAAACCGGCCTTGCCCGGCCCGGTCGCCGCCTGGACGAACATGCGGTAAACGAAGTCGCCGTCCGGCGTCTTGAAGTCCCACATGCTCCGGCCGACATCCTTCGGCCGCTTGGGGTGCGCAACCAGCGTGGCGTCGCTGGCGGTGTTAATCCAGAAATACTCGTCACCCTCGTAGCGCAATGCGGCGATGGTGTCCTTGGCAAGCTGCTGCGCCTGATCACGGGTCAACTGCCCCGCCCGCTCCTTCGCCTCGAAGCTCGCGGCGATGCCGGACGCGACTTCCACCAGATTGCGCAGCTTGGTGCGCCGGTCCTCCATCATGCGGCCGTGAATCGACAGCAGCACGATCAGAAGAACCAGCCCCAACCCGATCAGCGCGAGAACGGTCGGCAAATGAATCCGCAGGCCCAGGCGGATGTCCCTGAAGCGCATGGTGTCCCAACCCTGATTGTCCATCCATCCCCGGCTTCGTTTCCGAGGTCTGGACGGCGTCGTTATTGTTATCAATGAGCATAACAGCCCGCCCACCCGCCCGACATGCGACGAATGGTCGTGGCACACGCCCCCTGGCGACCACCATCACGATTATTAGGGTCTTCGATTGCTGAAAAGCTGACAGCCGCTGATCTTGGTAGAATTTTAAGCGCACTTGTCGCCTTCTGATGGAGTCGGCATTATGTCGTTTGTCGGAAGGCAATGGTCCGTTGCGAGGAAGCACATGGAAAGGTTTCAGAGCGTCACCATCGGAAGCGGTCTGACGCTGCACGCGGCGGCCTCGGCGCGGCTGGACGCGGACAGGCTGAAGGCCGAATTCGCGGCCCTGGACGCGGTCTTGCCGCCGGAGGGGCGAACGCATTACGGCGCGGCACCCGGCAGCGGCTGGACGGCCATACCCCTGCTGACCGGCAAGCCGGAACCGGGGCTGGAACATATGCCGACGGTGCGGTCCTTTCTGGAGCGGCCGGATCTCCGCGTGCAGTGCTCCCATGTCCTTCGGCAACCGCCCCATGGCAAGCTGGATTGGCATTACGAATGCATGGGGCTTCACTGCGACATGACGCGCCTGCTGATCCCCATCCACGCGCCGGAAGGAGCCTTCACGCTGATCGGGCACGAGGTCGTCACCTATCCGGAGGGCCAATGCTGGACCGGCGACTTCTCGTTCCCACATCAGGTCGACAACCCGACCGACCGGGACCGCGTCATTCTGGCCGTCGACGTGCTCACCACGGACGAGATCCGCGCCCTGTTCCCCGCGGCACTGGCCGCCGACCCGGTTCGCCGCGCCGCCCTGGCGAGCGAAGCGCAGTCCTTGTTCTTGGAGTGGCGGAACAACGCGCCAGCCGTCATGGCGGCGTAGAAAAGGCCGCGAGGGAAGCCGTCGAACAAACAAAAAGGCCCGGCAAGTCGCCGGGCCTTTTTGTCAGCAGCGGTGCTGCCCCAAAACTCTGTGGCGGAGGGAGAGGGAGGATAGTCCGACCGCACGCTATCCTACTGGCCTAGCTAGGTGATTGGTATCAAAGGGCATTTGTCGCTGCGCATTGTCCGCGGAACTGTCCGCATCATTGACCGCAGGTGGCAGCATGCCCATTCAAACGAACGTGCGCCGGCGTGGCGCGGCTTACCACTTCCGCTGTCGCGTTCCAGCGGACCTTGTCAACCGCTTCGGTCGTCTCGAATTAGCACGTACATTGGGCACGTCGGACCCGACGGAAGCGCGGCATTACGGGGCCGTTGCTGCCGAGCTCGTTTACGCTCTGTTCACTGCTGTTAGAGACGACGAAAGCATGACGCGAGACGACATCGCCGCACTGGTACGACAGTTCTATGAAGCAGAGTTGCGCGAGTACCGCACAGTTGAAGAGCTTGCAAGATTTTCGCCTCGTGCGGCAAGGCAGAAGGCGCATTTGGATGCTCAACGCCCCCACTTAACCCGAGCACTTGCTGGCGACATTGCCGAGGGAAAGACGCTTCTCGTCCAAGCCATCGCTGATGACCTGATCGAATGCAACAGCCTCAACATCGCGAAAAACACATCGCAATACGCGCACTTATGCGCCGGGCTGGCCCGGGCCTATCTCGCGGCGCTCACGGAAATCGACAGGGCCTCGTCCGGCATCAATCTGTCGCCTGAACTGCTCCTCCCTCAATCCGCCCCAGCCCAAACGGTGGCGGCTGCACCACCAGCCCCCGCCGGCACTCTCTCACCTGACCGACTCGTATCGACCAGTTCGGAAAGGGCTCCCGAGAGTCGCATGGCATTAAGCGAACTTCTTGAGAACCTTCTACGGCGTCGTGCACTGGAAGGACGATCAGCAAGCGACTACCAAGTCGCGGTGCGCATGTTCGAGGAGTTTGCGGGCCCCAGGCCTATCGGAGAGGTGACCAAGCGCGATTTTTTGGAGTTCCGAAAGTTACTGGAGGAAACTCCCACCAACGCAAAGCAGCGGTTTCAAGGTAAGACCCTACCTGAAGCCGCAGCTCTGAACAGACGCCGAACACAGCCATTCCCGACGCTGGAGTCCAAAACAATCAACAAATGGCTCAGTCCCTTGCGCGTCCTGTTCGCTATGGCAGCGGAGGAGCTTTGGATTGATGACAATCCAGCCGCTGATATCAGGGCCCGTACGACCAAAGCCGACCGTCGGCGCGATAAGCGCCATCCTTTCTCAGCCGAACAGCTGGCTCATATCTTCCAGGCTCCACTATTCGTCGGCTGTGAGTCTGATACGCAAACCAAGAAACCTGGGACTCATAAGGTGAAAGACCACCGTTTCTGGGTACCGCTGGTAGCACTGTTCACAGGCGCACGACCAACAGAACTTGCCCAGCTCCTGGTTACGGATCTGATCCAGCGCGACGGCATATGGATGCTCAATATCACGACAAGCGCCGACGAAGGAGACGACAAATCGTCAGTTGCCCCGAAAAAGCATTTAAAATCGGAGAATGCCGTCCGGCTTATACCCGTCCATCCCCAACTGGAGCACATTGGTTTTCTACGTTACGTTCAAGCGCAGAAGAACAAAGGCTATCAACGCATATTCCACAGCTGGAAGCCAAGTTCCTCTGGAGAATACATCAGCACCTTTCCACGATTTTTTAACAGAACTTTTCTCCCAAGCCTCGGAGTGAAATCGAAGAAGACCAGCTTTTACAGCTTTCGACACACATTCAAGGATGCACAGCGGCGCGCCGGAATGCACCCCGGCATTGCTGATGCCCTTTTTGGGCACGCGGACCAAACAACGGCTGGTATCTATGGTAGTGGAGGAACAGCTTTTACGCCAAGGCAACTCGCCGACGCGATGGGCCGCATTAGCTACGAGGAAATAGATCTTGGTCAGATGGCGAGGTGAATTGAGCGACGGAGCATTCAATATGCCATAAACCCTATCCACTAAACACATTCCAAGCACCCACTAAGAACAATATGTGATGTCATACAGTCATTTCGTCACACAAGCCGAAGTCCTAGAATAATTTATCATTTATGACCCCCACCCATAATGTGCTTGCAGCATTTTTTCCTATGGGTCTATAATGTAAGCTCTCAGTGATGGAGGTGAAATTGTCAGATTTTGTGAAGCTATCGCTCTCGCGATTTGTCCATAACATGCTCAAGGAGCATGCGGAATACGAGCAGAAGCCGATGGCTCAGCTGGTGTCAGAGCTCGTCATTGAGCGAGTCAACTCGGTCGAACGGAAATCGCACCGGCTCCTCTCAGACATCGGGATCACCGCCCACACGGTGGGCACCACGCCCGTTGTTGCCATCAGCTTGGAAAGCGCGCCACTCACGGTACTCAGCACCACCGAGGCCAGCACCTTAGCCGACGCCATCGAACGGACCGCGAAGGCGGGAGTGCGTTCGTCTTTCGAATTCACGACCACTACGGAACGCGGCAAGCGTTTGGTGCGGACCTTCCGACGCGGTCGGGGGCTGGTCCTCGCGATCAATGACACGGAACGCTCGTTTCCGTTTGTCGTCGCCCAGCAGATCGCCGCCGAGATGCGCCGTCACACGGCCCGCGCTGGCGCGCTGGCAACCTCTGCCGATGCTGCGGCTCACGCACCAACTATCGTTGACCGTTCCGGGAATGCCAGCGCCTAAGGCTTAGGTAAGGAACATTCCCACGCGCTTCTCACGTCATCAACGCGCTTAATCTCAATCTTAAGGAGTAAAGCATGCCGCCCCTGATCGAATGGCTCCCGGCACCCGAAGCAGCCCGCCGACTCGCGCCGTTCTTACCGAACATCGATCCCGCGTTGTGGTTAACCGACCTGCGGCGGCGCCAGCCGGTCTACCGTACGCGCCTGAGCCGCCCGCCCTACTTCGAGCGACGCAACGGTCGAACCATCTACCCGCTCAGCGAGATCGACCGAGTAGTGGATGAGCTGCGCACCGTCGCGCACGCCATCCCATACACCCCCATCTTAGGAAAGGCAGTCGCTTTGCCCAGCGATGATTGCGAGGAGCTGACTGCATGACGCCGGGCGGCCGGGCTGAGCTAACGCGCTGGCTCGCGATGCGGCGCTTCAGCTTCTTTGTAACGCTCGCCTTCAACGATCCGAGCGTCACGCCGGCCAAGGCAAACGAGCGTCTTCTCAAATGGAATGCTTTATTGGACCGAGACCTCTTGGGGCCACGTTGGAGAAATAAGCCGGATGAGCGCCCATTGTGCCTGTTCTTTCTTGAGAGCTTCACGACCAACCCACATTGGCACGGCTTAGTCTCTCCACTCGAACGTCACCATGAGCGGTTTCACCAGCTCGTTGAGCCGACATGGAAGCGGCTTGTTCAGGCTGGCACCACCGATACACAAATTATTCGTGACCACGACGTGGTTTCTAGGTATTGTACGAAACAGATTTCCAACCCGCACACCTATGAGCACTTCGTAGTTCTGAACGGGTTGGGTTGATAGGACCTGTAACCGCTTAGTCCCGTGAGGCCACGCCCCGGGGAGCAAGCAATCGGTCCATTCGAGTCGTATAGCACCCGCATTCGTTAGAGTGCGGCAATTTTTTACTATTGCCGAAGCAATCTCGATCAATCCAATCATAGGCTATGGGCGCGCAGCGCCCCCGAGCTGGCGAGCGTAGCGAGCTACGGCGAGGTAATAGGCTTTTACCGCTGCCTGCCCCCAATACATGGCATTGTGACTAATGTATTTCTCAAATGGTTATTTCACATCATACGACGCAGCAAACCATCACTATAATATCACATTTGTGTATTTCAGGCACTTTTCCGGACATTTCTTCAATTTTTCAGTCATTCGATTTTGCTGCTGTTTGGCACTGTACCGACACGATAACGCTGCACTGCCGATCCTTCAGATTTTCCATCCTTGATGAATTGCCATTACGTGCAGCTTATTGGCTGCCAAATGGATCGATACTCCGCCCGCGTCTCGACGGAGTTCGCTGTTTTGCGATGCGAACTCAGCCTGTTTGATAGGCGGCAAACGCTTGGGGAAGATCGAGAAATGGTGCCAGCACATTGTATTTTCTGAGGGTTAGCCGGCATCGCAAAACAGCGACCTCTCCCGACTCGCTGTTTTGCGATGGCCACGCCGTAGGCACTCCCCGAACCCTCAACAAGCCGCCTTACCGTCTCGAAGTTAACAAAAGTTATTTGAAAGTTAAGTTTAGAGCCGCATAAATTTTTTATAGGACCCATTAAGGTTCAGGTCCATTCGCAGACTAGGATCAGCGATGCTCGATGAAACGGATCGAAACCGGGAGGACAGCCCCACACGGAGGACATCTGCCTTTGGTTCGGGTCGCAGAAACCACGGTAACATTTTGACCATCGCCCGGACGTCGCCCACCCAAACTTCTCCCGTAAGCCCAACCCCCTGCCGAGAGTGCTCCTTCACTCATCCAGTGGCTTGCTGCCTACTGTGAGGGAGACGCCTGCACTTTGTCTCATTTGCTTGTTCTCACTTGGCCGGCTTGGTGGTGCACTGCTCTGGCGGTGCGGGTTGCGGGCGCGCGTTCAGCAACACCGTGCGGAGCTCTGTGACTGCTTCCACAATAGCGGATAGTTCGTTATCCACTTTCCGCTCAAGCAATGCGATCTCTTCCTCTAGCGATGGTTCGGCCCCAGGTGCGCCGTCATCCGCAACAAACATGATATCCCGAATGACACGTCCGCGCAGCTTGTCCAGCAGGCTGCGTATCTCTGCCTCTTCCTCGGCGAGCGGCAGGTCAGGATCTTCCGGCCCACCTTCGAGCTCGTGTCGGGTGCGGATTAGCACTGCAGCGGCAGAAACCATTCGTGCACTCGCTTGGCGCAAGGCTTCGACCAGCGCTTCCGGCGTGCCCACTCGCGGTTCATCGCGCCGCCACGGCTTAGGATCGTCTAACAACGCCGTCAGCAGGCCGAGACTGGTCTTCAGCTGACGGTCGCTTTCAGTAATCGGCAGCGCAGCGCGCTGGCGCCAGAGTGCCAGAATGAGCTCGTCGCGCTCGGTTTTCGCAGCGCTACGCTCCGCCGCATTTGGTGCCTCGGCAATGATAAGATCAAGCTCAGCCAAGCGATATGCCATCCAACGCGCAAGCACATCGGTGCTTCCGGCAAGATGAAGGGCGCGCTCAATCTCAGCGCCAGCGGCCGAGATCGCCTTGTCGCGCTTCGATTGTTCCGTCTGCACGGAAGATGATGATGTAGTCGAACTCGCGCTCTGTGTTGGCTTCGGTCCATCCTTCGCTGTCATTACCGCTCCGTCGTCTGATTGTCAGGTTTGTAAGAAGATCTAGTCCTTCTTGATCGAGCAGCTGTGCAAGCGACTCGCGGCGCATCATGAGCCGAGTGCCATTCCCAAAGCTGCCGTAGTGCTCGTGTTCAGCGCGCATCGGATCGCTCCAGCTTAGACTCCTGATAATCGGCGTGCCGGCCCCATCGCGCCAGATCGGCAGGCCAGTGGGATCGCGCGTGAGCGCAAGGGCTTCAATCACTCGTGAATGTGGCAGCTGGCTGGGTGCATCAACTTCGCCTCGTAGCATATCATGCCGGTCAAGCCCGGTTTCGCCATCTCGGTCGACGAGGAGCGAGGCGAGCACGAAGCGACCCGAGGCAATCTGATGATCATGGTTGACCGCAATCCGGTATTGGTAACTGTTCTCACTTGCTTCGAGCGCCAGCCGAAGCGCGGTTGCGTTTTCACGGGACACGAGCGCGCTCTCGACACGGACCGTAGAGCCGACTAGCTTGCCGTGGTGTACTAGTGTGTAGCTGCTGATCACAAGCCATTCGGGATCATCGAGCGCGAGCACCTCACGGATATCTGCGCTACCGACATGCGCAAGCCACGTCTGGGGATTGTGAGGTGGCCACCACAAAACTGGTTCGAGAGGCTTAGGACCGCGCAAATCCGAAAGCCAGAGTGGCGCCATCGTCGGGGCTTGGCGCACGATCCAGTCCGAAAATTGATCCCAGCTGTCCTCATCGCTCGAGGTGAGCGGCCATTCGGAGAGGACCTCACCGCCGGCAGTGAACATTGCATGCCACTCGAGATACGTGCGGTAGCGCTCGATTTCGGGCAAACTGCCGTGGCGATTACTCGATACGTCGCGCCCGCCGCGATTGAAATGCCCGTTACCACGTAGTTTGTCATAGTCCCAAGTTTCACCAGCCGCGCCCCACCGGTCGATGATCCAGTGCTCGGCGCGCTCGAGAAAATATGCCGGATTGGGATCCGCGAAGCAGCGCATCAGCGGCGTGTACCAATAGGGCAGTGTGTCAAGGCTGTCGAAGCGGAACCGCCGCCCTTCGTCTCCAGGCGGCTGGTGGCGATCAAAGCCCTTTTCGTAGCTCTTCTGCTTGGACGGGATGCGTGGCAGCAAGCTTTCGGCAATGACGGTGATCCGCTGCTGCTCGTCAGGGCTTAGAAGCTCGGGATTGGCAGCAGCGAGGCCGAGTAGAGCCTGTTTGGCAAGGAACCTCAGCAGAAGATGAGGAAAGTCGGCGCGCTCGCCTTGCGTCAACAACCAGTCCTTGAAGCGCGTCACCGCTGCCGGTGTATCCCAGGCAATGCGGGCGAGCGCCAGCATCAGCCATACCCGCGCCGCCAGTGCGTAAAAGGGCGCCGTTGGATGGCCGAAGCAAGGCTCTTTATCGCGCGCATAGACCTCAACCAACCGCTCGAGCAGGTCGGTCCGTCCAAGCGTGGCCAGAAAACGCACCGCGTGCGCTGCACGCCAGCGGTGTGGGACTGCGATGCTACCCAGTTCGGCGAAAAGGAACCTAACAATCGCTTCGTCGTTGTCGTGCGGAATGTCCTCGAACCCTGGAAGCCTACGATCCTCAGGCTCCATGCACGCTAGCAAGCGGTCGAGATGGCTGTCGAGCACCGCCGCGGCTTCAGTATCGGTCATGTGCGCAGCAAGCACACCGATCATCTGAAACACCGCAGGCGCTGAGAGCTCGTCAATGTGCTGTTCGATCGCGGCAAGGATGCGCGTGCAAAGCACCGCGTCCGGCTGCTTAGTCTGTGCGAGGAGCGCCCCAAGCTTGCGCCCGTGGTGGCTATAAGACCGGACGAATTCGGGAAGGCGCGCTTCGATCACACCCAGCAGCCGCGTACGTGCCCAGTTTTGGGCCGCAGGGACATCGTCCCAGCGCCCGAGCTGGCGGAGTAACCATGAGGCGATATCATAACCGGTGATGCTGCTTATTGGCAGTTGGCTGATGATATCGAGAAACGTCCCTACCCTATAGCGAGGTACTTGCGCCAACAAACCTTCTGCAATTGTGCGTTTGGACGCATGCATACGCCAATCATCACTTTTCACCTCCTTCTCTGGTATCGCATCGATGCGCGCGACAAAGCTCTCGACATCCACGATGCCAGTGATCGACAGCGCTGACGCAGGAATGGCATCCTCAATGGATGCGTGCTCCGGTAACATACTATCCGAAGCAGTAGAGGGTCGCTTCTCTTCGAAACGCGCAGTGGCATGCAGGGCCTCGGTCCAGCGGCCATTAACGGCCGTGACAAACGATGCAAAGTTCTCGGCGGAACCCAGCGGCTCGAGCAGCACATGGCGCGCGACCAGTTCGGCGATGCGGGTCCGAGCGTCGTTGTCGTCAGTACCCGAGTGCGTCAGTAGATGCTGCGCCAGCGTTTCGCCGTTCGTATTGAGGATCGGCAGGAGCGCAGCAAGCACAGTGTGATCGAGTGCGTTGGCTTCAGCCAACGCCTCCAGGATTGAGGTAAGCAGTTCGACGTGCCGGACAAGCTGGAGTTCGACAAAGCGTGCCGAGGTCGCCAGCGCAACCGGAGCTGACAGAGCTGCCAGCGCACGTGCTACGTCCTCCCAAGGGAAATGATCGTTAGTTCCGAGCCTGACCGCGGCATCCTGTACAACCGCGGCAAGCTTGGAGGCCATGGCGGCCCGCACCTGAGCCGTGCTGAAGGTCTGTGCCCGAATTGCCAACGGCCTCGCGACCCTGATCGCATGCAACGCTTCAATATCAACCTCGCCGGCGATGGCGATCGCGGCATTGAAGCAGTAAAGCGCCGCATCCTGGTCGAGCGGAAGTAAGTGCTCGGCCAAACCGACGATGAAGTCGATCTTCTCGTCGGCAGGCATCTTTCGGACACATACGTCGTCAGCACTTTCGACCACGAGATTGATTAAAGGTTGGCGGAAGCCCAGGTATTGCGATGCATTGTTGAGGAGAGCCGAGATGCCAAAGCGCACCATCCCCTCTTGCGAGACAAACATATCACCGATCGGTGCGAAAAGGGCGGCCGCATCAACACTTGGTAAAGCGCCAAGCACGAGCAGAGCACGTGCCGCATGGTCGTCGCGCTGGCGCCACTCATAATTCCGGTAGAGTTGCCGGCGCGCCGCTTGGAGCGCATTCACCACCTCGGCGAGTGCGGCAGGCGCGTCGGCCGGCGCGACGTCACCCGTCACGATCCGCGCGCGGGTCATATAGAGCGCAATCAACGGCTTGAAGACAGCGCTCGCCTTTTCCCGATCGGCCTGTGTGTTATCGCGCTGGGGCTGACGAGCATGAGGGCGACGCCCTCCCGGCGTCTGCTCGGCAGATGATGGCGGCGCAGGCGGCGGCGCGACCGCAAAGTCCTCAAAGCTTGCCTCATAGCCATTCAGAGCCGCGCGCAGAGCAAACGCGCGTGCGGCAAGGTCACTCATATACGGCGAATATCCTGCGAGCGCCGCCATTGCACGCGGGCCCGGATCACAGAAGGGCTCGAGCAGCACCTTCACTGCTGCACGATCGCCCCCCTGCATTACAATCAGGTCGCAAGCATCGAGGATGAGGTCGAGATGCTCAATTTTCTGTTCGCGACTCGAATAGTCGTGGCTAGTACTCTTGAGATCGACTTTGGCCACACCAACGTGCGCGGTGAGCGCAGTAAGCAGCGCTGCGGCATCAACCGGCTGCCCCAGCAGGCCGAGCGCAAACGCCAGAAGATGACGTCCGGAATGACGTTTAGGCCAATGCGCATACACGGCATTGATCAGGCCAACATCGCCTCGTCGGATGAGCCGGCGCACGACTCGCACAAAAATGTTGTGCCGAAAGCGGATTGGTCGGGCATGGCGGATGAGTTCCCATGCTGCCTCACCACCGTCACAGTATAGTCGGCCGACGATCATCGCAGCGACATCGTCGGGATTGAGCACCCAGCGCTCGGGCTGATAACTATTGTCGTCGTCGTTGGATGCGCTCTCGCGAGCGCTCACGCGGCTCTCCTGCCAAGCCATAAAGGCGCGCGCATTGGCCCGGGCACCAACGCGGTTGCCCGCGGCACCATCAACGCCAACAAGGTGCAACAAGAGCTTGCCATGTTCGCGCCGACGTTCTCGGTCGCGTAGCACCAGCGCGATAATCCGTTCTCGTGAGAAGTGTGCTGCGAGTTCAATATGGTTGGAAAGCGTGCGGCGTACCGCTTCGTCGGTGCGAAGCGCATGCGCGCCTTGCAGGAGCAGTGCTGCTGCGTCGACCGTGTTCCCAGCGTTGCGACAGACGTGCATGGCAATCTGCAACCGCCGCCGATGAACTTCGCCGCGTTCGGCAGGATCGGTGATCGGCAGCTGCTGGGGATCCTCTTGGGCGAGCGCGAGCACCATGTCGCGGCGGCCATCAGCGAGCGCCAAGCTCGCAGCATGTACGGCTGCGTAACTGTCCGTCTGCCGGGTAGCAAGCAGATAATCGGCCGCTCGCGTCGTTACCTCAGCTGCCATTGCGCTGCCACGTGACCGGACAAACGCCTCGAAGTCCTCATCTGCGAACCCAACCTGAGCATCTTCAAATCTGAGCCCAGGCACAAGGTCGAGGACAATGTCGTGCGCATGGCCATTCGTGATCCCCGCAGCAGCAGCAAGCGGTTTCAGAGGAACTGGCCGAGGCAGACCCGTCAACGCCGCACACAGGCGTGATACGTCGCGCGGCGCGCCACTGCGCACGATGGCTTCGTCGAGTCGGGCGGCGAAGATGCCGTCGAGATTTCGGCCATGAGGGTTTAGATAGTCGAGCGCTCGATCCGCATCTCCTTGCGCGAACTTAATTGCATAACGCTCGACGCGCGGATTGCCGCCGCTCTGAGCGTGAAACTCGGCGCACCAACTGTCATCGACATGCGCGAAGTGGCCGCGCGCGAATTGTGTGGACTCGGTGAGCGTAAAGGGTTGGAGCGGCACCGGCTTGAACGCTTCGGGCAGATCTAGCGTATCGAGTCGGCCAGTGCGCGCTGATACCAGAAGCCGGACGTTGGGAGGCAGGCTGCCGAGCCGCACGAAGGCGTGCACGAATGGCACCTCAGCCGGGACACACAGCGCGGCTGCCGTAACTGCAATATCAGCGGCGTCGACTGCAACCACCAGCAAAGCATTGGGGTCTCGGGCTGCGAGTGCGGCCGCGGCAAGCTCAAGCTTACGCACGAAGCGCCGTGGATGGTCTGCTTGACGATCCGTGAACACTGGCGGCAGCAGGAACCGCGCGGCACATTCGTTAGCGAGTTGGAGAAAGGCATCGGCCGGACGGTGACGATAGCTGTTAGCGTCGAGATAGGTGCCCTCGCCATAGCAGTCGTAAACGATGAGTTCGGACTGGGGCGGCAACTTATCAGCAAGGTCCTGGAGGACGGTGGTCTTACCCTCGCCACCGCCGCCATGCAGGCAGAGCTTTTGGTCTCCGGCGGTGAAGTGCTCAATGATGCGGTCGGTCGCGGCGCGCCTGATTAGCCGGTCGACTTGCTGGATGAGCAACGGACAGGGAAAAAAGCTGTGCGGGTCAGCGTGGCCGAACAGACCGAAGATGCTCTCGGCGGTGATCGACTGACCTTGACCTTCGGGACGCATCCGCTCGCGAATGAACTCACGCAACTGATAAAGGTCGTTGCGGACGTCGCCATCACGAATTTCCGATAGAGCGTCGATAACACGCTCCTCAAGTGAGAAGCGCGATCCATCGCCACAACCCGTAAGATCAAGTGCCGCAGTGAAGGAGGCGAACTCGCCCGCCGAAAGGCCGCTCGCCGTTTGCAGACGTTGGGCAACGGTGCTGGTGGGATTGCTCAACGCGTTGAGCACTTCTGGCGCTACTGGCTGGTTGCTAACCAGCCGCACCACGATTTGACCGGCCGCAGCAACAGCAGGACGTTGCTTCCGCATCCCGGCCCAAGCGGTCGCGAGCCTAGCGATAATAGAGTTCGTCTTATGCTTGTTGTCGGCGTGCGCTAGGCGCGAAATCGTCCAAGCAGCATTCGGGTCAGCTCCAGAATATTTGAGTTGGATGAGCTCAACCCGATCAACCGTATCATCGTCATCGCCGTAATAGCAGGCCGCATCGACTCCATCCCAAGTGGCGGCCGCCACTCCACTCTCGTCGCTAACAAGCACACCCTCGACCGTAACCGAACGGAGCCGAGTTCCAGGCCGAAGCAACTCAAGAGCGCGTCGCAACGCCCAGAGTTCGTGATATTCGTCACCTGCGTTGGCACCTCGCTTCCCTTGATATTGCGAACCTGCCGACATTGCTCATAGCTCTCCTTAACTTGCCTGCCCACAATCGGGTGCGCAGCGCGCAAAAGCAAGTGCGGCGGAGGAAGGAGAATGCCCGAGAGCGGAGAAAGCGAACTCGAAGAAACCCTTAAGCGTGGCGAGGTAGCGGTCGCTGTTCTCGTACACTTCGACGCCAAAGAGGGTAACGCCGTGGGCACACAGCTTGAAAACGGCTCCGTCCTTGACGGGTCTAGGCGGCGCTCTCTTGGTCAAGCGCCACCCTGTGCATCTTCTCGCCAGGAAACATGAAGTCACGTAGGCGGTGATCAGCTGAGCACATCATATAGCCGTTGCAGGCGTATGCGCAGCCGGTCTGCGACTCGGCCACGATATCCGACGCCAGCGAAAATAATCATCCCAAGCGGAATTCAGCATTGCGCAGTTCGCGGCCATGGCTCACCATGTTGACCGCACAGCGACTCAAGCCCAGCCCCAAGCCATTGCTCTGGCTAGAAAAAGGGTAGATGGCGGAGGGAGAGGGATTCGAACCCTCGATACCCTTTTGGGGTATACACACTTTCCAGGCGTGCGCCTTCGACCACTCGGCCACCCCTCCGCAGAGGCCGGGGTTATAGCCAGAACCGAGGCGGCGTGCAAGCCCCGAAAAACCCCTTTTTGCGTTTTTGTGCGAAAGGGGTTTTTCCGGGCGCCGGCGCCCCCGTAAGGCTCCCCGGTCACGCCACCGCGCGCACTACCTCGCTCACGGTGCGGCACAGCAGGTCGATGTCCTGGTCGCGGGACAGGCGGTGGTCGCCGTCCTTGATCAGGGTGACGCGCACATCGTCGGTGGTCAGCGCCCCGGCCAGCTTCAGGCTGACCTGCCAGGGCACGTCGGGGTCGGCCATGCCGTGCAGCAGGCGCACCGGCTTGTCGAAAGCGATGGGGCCGCGCAGCAGCAGGTGGTTGCGCCCTTCCTCGATCAGGGCGCGGGTGATCGGCTGCGGCTCCGGCCCGTAGTCCGACGGTCGCAGCCAGCGGCCCGTTTCCAGGATCTCGCGGCGGACGGATTCGTCGAAGAGGTCCCACATCAGGTCCTCCGTGAAATCCGGGGCGGGGGCTATGCCGACCAGCCCGGCGACGCGCTCCGGCCGGCGCAGTGCGGTCAGCAGCATCATCCAGCCGCCCATGGAGGAGCCGACGAGCACCTGCGGCCCCGCCGTCACGCGGTCCAGCACGGCCAGCGCGTCGTCCGCCCAGGTGCCGATGGTGCCCTCGTCGAAGCGGCCGCTGGAGGCGCCGTGGCCCTGGTAGTCGAAGCGGGTGAAGGACAGCCCCTCGCGCACCGCCCAGGCCTCCAGCGCCATCGCCTTGGTGCCGGTCATGTCGGACATGAAGCCGCCCATGAACATGACGCCGGGGGTGCGCCCTTCCGGATCGCTGCCTGGGGTGTGGTGATAGGCTATGGTCGCGGCGCCGCGCTGTAGGCTATGGTGCGCGCCGCCCGACGGAGCGCCGGACGGAACGCCCGACGGAACGGAAGAGCTGGCTGCGGGTCCGGTCATGATTTGCCACCTCAAGGCCAGTGCGGAAGACAACGTGCATGGACATGGAACTGGAACCCCACCTTAACACCGGCGATGCCCCACGCAACCCGCGCCGCAGCTTCGCCGAGGCGCCCGGCACGCCGGTGGTGCTGCAGGTGCTACCCAACCTGGTCACCGGCGGGGCGGAGCGCGGCTGCATCGACGTGGCGCTGGCGCTGGCCCAGGCGGGGGCCGTGCCCCTGGTCGCCTCGCAGGGCGGGCCGATGGTGGCCGAGCTGGACCGCGCGGGCATCCGCCACATCACGCTGCCGCTGGCCTCCAAGAACCCGTTGGTGATCCGCAAGAACGCCCGCAAGCTGGAGGCGATCATCCGGGAACAGCGCGTGGACATCGTGCACGCCCGGTCCCGCGCCCCGGCCTGGAGCGCCTGGATGGCCTGCCAGCGCACCGGCGCGCGCTTCATGACCACCTTCCACGCCCCCTACAATTTCAAGAGCGGGATGAAGCGCTGGTACAATTCCGTGATGGCGCGGGGGGAGCGGATCATCGCCATCTCCGACTACATCCGCCAGCACATCCTGGAGAATTACGAGGTCGATCCGGCCCGCATCCGCACCATCCATCGCGGCATCGACAGCTTCACCTTCGCGCCGGAGCGGGTCAGCTCCGCCCGCATGATCCAGCTGGCCAACCAGTGGCGGCTGCCCGACGACAAGCCGGTGATCCTGCTGCCCGGCCGCCTGACCCGCTGGAAGGGCCAGACCGTGCTGATCGACGCCCTGGCGAAGCTGGGGCGCAAGGACGTCTGCGCGCTGCTGGTCGGGTCGGACCAGGGCCGCTCCGGCTACCGGCAGGAGCTGGAGGAGCGGGTGCGCCGCGCCGGGCTGGAGGGCGTGGTGAAGATGACCGACCACTGCAACGACATGGCCGCCGCCTACCGCCTGTCCACGGTCGTCGTCTCCGCCTCGCAGGAGCCGGAGGCCTTCGGCCGCGTGATCGTCGAGGCGCAGGCCATGGGCAAGCCGGTGATCGTCACCGCCATCGGCGCCTATCAGGAAACCGTCATCCCCGGCGAGACCGCCTGGGTGGTGCCGCCGGCCGACTCCGACGCGCTCGCCAAGGCGCTGGACGAGGCGCTGTCGCTAACACCGGAACAGCGCGACGCCATCGGCGCCCGCGCCCAGGCCTTCGTCGCCGACCGCTACACCAAGCAGCGCATGTGCGCCGACACGCTGGGCGTCTACGCCGAGCTGCTGGCCGAAACCGTGCTCTGACCCTTCCTTTGCCGACTCCGGACATCATGACCCATATCGAGCAGCTTTCCGGCCTCGCCTCCGTCATCGACCGCTACGACGGGGTCATCCTCGACCTGTGGGGCGTCATCCACGACGGGGAGCAGGCCTACCCCGGCGCCGCCGACTGCCTGGACCGGCTGCGCGCCGCCGGGAAGGTGATCTGCCTGCTGTCCAACGCGCCGCGCCGCACCGGTGGCGTGATCCGCAAGCTGGAGGGCATGGGCATCGGGCGGGAGCGTTATCACCACGTCCTGACGTCCGGCGAGGCGACCTACGAGGCGCTGCGCCGGCGCGACGATCCGTGGCACGCAGCACTCGGCCGGCGCCTGTTCCACATCGGGCCGGACCGGGACCAGGACGTCTATCTCGGGCTGGACTATACGGTCGTGCCGTCGCCGGAGGAGGCCGACTTCGTGCTGAACACCGGCATCGTGGAGTTCGGCGAGCCGCTGTCGGTCTACGAACCGGCGCTGGAGGCCTGCCGGGCGCGCAACCTGCCGATGGTCTGCGCCAACCCCGACCTGATCGTCATGGTCGGCCCGCAGATGGTCATCTGCGCCGGCACGCTGGCCCAGCGGTACGAGGAGATGGGCGGGGACGCCTTCTGGCACGGCAAACCGCACGCCCCGGTCTACGACCGCTGCCTGTCGCTGATGGGCATCACGGACAAGCGGCGCATCCTGGCGGTGGGCGACAGTCTGCGCACCGACGTGGCGGGGGCGAACGCCGCCGGCATCGACGTGGCGCTGGTCACCTTCGGCATCCACCAGGAGGAGTTGGGCGGCGCCTGGGGCGAGGCGGTCGATCCGGCCAAGCTGGCCGCTGCGGCCGAGGCCGCCGGCCACACGCCGACCTTTGCCGTCCCCAGCCTGCGCTGGTAGGTGCCATTCCCAGCCTGCGCTGGTGACGGGGGGTTACTCGTCGTCGAAGGGCGGAATCGCGTCGTCCATCGCCTTGCGGAGGATGGGCGACGGCCCGTCTTCCGCGAAGCCGCGGTTGCCGATGGCGTTGCGGTAATAGCTGACGATGAACACGCGGATGGAGGCCGTGAGGTTGGCCTCCCCGCGGCGGCGGTCCACCTCGGTGCAGATGTCGTTGAGGGACAGGTCCTCGCGCTCGCAGATTTCCTTCAGGGAGTCCCAGATGTAGGGCTCCATGCGCAGGCTGGTGCGCCGGCCGCTGACCTTGACGTTGCGACAGACCAGGAGGGCCCCTTCCTTGTTCCTGTGCCTGCCTGACATGTGACGCCCTGATCCCCTGCCGTTGCGGAACAGCGTTCGCCTCCGCGGCGAACATACATCCATTTGTATGATGATATTGCAAGCGGCGTGTGCGCACAAAGCCAATTTCGACCGGCGGTCGCGCCGTCACGCAACGATGCCGTGCGTGCCGTGCGCCTCCGGCCGCAAATTCCCACCGCGCCGTGGGCAAAACGCGCTTCCCTTCCGGGGGACGTTCGCTATACCAGTGCCCGGATTGGCCGACACAAGCCCTTGTGGGTACTTCCGGTGGGGGACGAGCGATGGTGCAGCCGGCGGATTGGCGGTTCGCGGTGGTGCTGATGGCCGGGCTGGCGCCCGTCCTGGCGGCGAACGCGGCTGAATTCCCGGTCGATCCGATTCGCGCGGAGGTCGCGCGCCTCGTCCCGCCACCCTGGACGGTGGAGGAGGTGACGGTCACCCCGGTGCCCGCCCCGGTGCCGGAGGGAAAACCCGCCGCGAAAGAGTCCGACTCGCGCGCCGCCGCCCGAATCGGGGCGCGTCTGCGGCTGGCCAAGCCCACCTACGTCGTGGAGGGCCGCGACGGGCCGGTCACCTTCATCCGCCCCGGCGCGACCTCCGGCCAGGAAAAGACGCTGAACGCCACCGCGCTGGCGAAGCGCAGCGGCAACGGCTGGACCGCCCAGATCGAGTTGCAGAACCCGGAGGTGCTGGAGGTCCCCGGCAAGCCGGCGGAGGAGCTGCCCGGCCGCCTCGTCCTCGCCGGCTCGGAGGAGGCCAAGGCCGTGCGCGAGCAGTTCGACCGCGAATCCCGAGAGCGCATCGCCGAGGAGCAGGCCCGCCGCCAGCGGGAGGAGGAAATCCGGACGCAGGTCGCCGCTACGGCCAAGGCCGAGTCCGACCGCGTCGAGGCCGAAAAGCGCGCCGCCGAGGCCCGCGCCGGCAGGATCGGCGAGCTGCGCGCCCGGCTTCTGGGCGGTGACCGCGCGGTGCGGATCGCCACCTACGAGGCGGCGCTGGGCGGCAACGATCCCGCCGCGCGGCAGGTGGCGGTGGAGGCGGCCTTGCAGAGCCGCGACCCGGTGCTGGCCAACCTCGCGCTGAAGGACTGGATCGCGCGGCGCAAGGCGCTGCCGGTGCAGCTGTTCGCGACGAAGGAGGACGCCAACTCCGAAACGGTGCTGAACAACCTCGGTCCGCTGACGTTGGAAATCGAGTCCTTCAACCCGGTCAACGGTGCCATCGCCGGCCGCATGGGCGCCCCCGGCTACAGCATCGCCAAGCCCTCGGCCGCCATCGGCACGCTGGCCCAGACGGAGCTGACGGTGAACGCCTACGGCTGCGCGCTGGCCCTGCGGCTGACCGAGCACCAGACCATGGACGGGCTGTTCCGCTGCCAGACCCTGCCGACGCTCATCGCCCGCATCACCGTGGACTGAGGCCACCGATGCGGCGCGCCATTCCCAGCGCTTTTGGTTGTGTCCTTGCGCTGTTCGCCGGGACGCTGCTGGCGGGGACGGCCACTGCGCAGAAGGCGGGCAATCCCCCAGACGTGTTCACGCCGAGGCCCGCGCCGACCGCCGATGTGCCGAAGCTGACGCCGCGCGCGGTTCCGGAAGCGGGTGCGCCGCAGCCGCGCGCCGCGCTGACGCCGGCCCCGGTGGTCGCCCCGCCGCTGTCGCCGGTCGTGGTGCCGGGGGGTGCACCGACCCCGGCGCCCGCTCCGGTGGCCGCGCCGCCGAAGGTCGAGGCCGCCCCGTCCGCAGTGGTCGCGGAGCCGGCCCCCGCTCCCCTTCCCGCGCCCGCCCGCAAGCCGGAACGGGCCGCCGAGAAGCCGCCGGCACCGCCCCAGCCCCTCACCTTCAAGGGACCCTACGCCAAGGCGTCGAAGGAGGATCGTGGCTGCGCCCTGCCCGACGCCATTCCGGAAAAGCACCGCCCGTCCATCGCCGTCGGCTCCGCCGCCCGCGTGCTGGCCGACGCAAACCTGCGCGTCGCCCCGGTCTGCGACGCCAAGGTGAAGGACGTGCTGGAGGACGGGGAGACCGTCACGGTGATGGGCGTCTACGGCCGCTGGTACCAGGTGGGCCGGCACGGCCGGGCGCTGGGATACGTGGGGGCGGCGCTGCTGGCCGAGGTGAAGAAGCGATAGGGGTACTTTGCCCCCTCCCTAACCCTCCCCCGCCGTTGGCGGTGGAGGGTACTGCCGCCGCTTCGCACAAGCCCCCTCCACCTCGAAGAGGGGGAGGGTTGGGGAGGGGGGCAAAGCACTCTCACCGCTTCCTCGCCGCTTCCACCATGAAGGTCCGCCAAATCTCGGCCGGCACGGAGCCGCCGGTGACGCCCTTCATCGGGGCGTTGTCGTCGTTGCCGACCCACACGCCCACGGTCATGCCGTTGGAGTAGCCGACGAACCAGGCGTCGCGGAAGTCGTTCGTCGTGCCGGTCTTGCCGCCGGCGCCGTCCTTCGTGGTCAGGGCGGGGATCCGCGCCGCCTTGCCCGTGCCGTCGCGCAGCACGCCGGCCAGCAGCGTCTTCATGGCGGCGACCTTGTCCGGCTCGATGACCCGCACCGGGGTGGGCTTGCCGTAGCTGTAGATCTCGCGCCCACGCGGGTCGGCGATGCGCTGGAACAGGTGCCCGCCGACCTTTGTGCCTCCGTTGGCGACCGCCGCATAGGCCTGGGTCAGTTCCAGCAGCGACACTTCGCTGGTGCCGAGCGCGAGGCCAAGCCCGGCGTCCAGCGGCGATTCGATGCCCAGCCGATGGGCAACCGCCGCGACCTCCTCCGCGTGGCCCTGGGTCAGGCGCGCCGAGGCCGTGTTGGTGGAACGGGCGAAGGCCTCCGCCAACGTCAGCCTGTCCGGGTAAGTGTTGTCGAAGTTGCGGATGGCGCGCCCGTCGGTGAACTCCATGCGGGAGCCGTCCACCAGCGAAGCCGGCGTCAGGCCGCGCTCCAGCGCCGCCAGATAGACGAACAGCTTGAAGGCGGAGCCCGGCTGGCGCTGCGCCTGGATCGCCCGGTTGAAATGGTCGCGGCGCGCCGAGGGGTCGCGCCCGCCGACCATCGCCAGGATCTCGCCGTCGCCGTCCAGCGCCACCAGGGCGACCTCCGCATCACCAAGGCTCTTCTCCCGGCGCTTCAGCACGGTCTCCACGCTGCGCGCGGCGGCGGCCTGAAGATCGCGGTCGAGCGTGGTGCGGGCGGTGAAGGTCGGGCCGGGGCGCGAGGTCACAGCGTAGCGCTCGGCGGCAAAACGGTCGAAGCGGGCCTTCGCCGTCTCCCGGAAATGGCCCGTCGCCAGCGCCGCCGTCCGGTTCGCGACGGCCAGCATCGGGCGCTGGCGCTTGGTCAGTTCCGCCGTGCGCTTGGTGATGAAGCCGGCGTCGGCCATGGCGTCGAGGACGATGCCCGCCTTGGCCTCCGCCTTCTCCGGATCGGCGAAGGGGTTCAGGCGCGACGGGGCGGGCAGCAGCCCGACCAGCATCGCCGATTCCTTCAGCGACAGCTGCGTCGCGGACTTGCCGAAATAGACGCGCGCGGCGGCGTCCACGCCATAGGCGCCGAAGCCGAAATAGGCCCGGTTCAGGTAGAGGTAGAGGACGTTCTTCTTGCCGAGCTTTTCCTCGAAGTCGTTGGCGCTGTAGATTTCGTAGGCCTTGCGGGACCAGCGGTCGTAGTCGTTGAGAAAAATGATCTTCATCGTCTGCTGGGTCAGCGTGCTGCCGCCCTGGCTGAACCGCCCGGACGTCACCGCCACCGCCAGCGCGCGGGCCAGCCCCTGGTAGTCGAGCCCGTCATGCTCCAGGAAGCGCTTGTCCTCCTTGGCGATCAGCCCCTGGATCAGGTGCTTGGGCAGCTTTTCCAGCGGCAGCGTGTCGCCGTAGACCTCGCCCACCGTGCCGATGTAGCGCCCCTGCCGGTCGAGGAAGCGAACCCCCTGCCCCCGGTCGTGCGCCAGCACGTCGTCCACGGTGCGGAATTGCTCCCCGAACAGGTCGATCGCCCAGGCGGCGGGCGCGGCGGAGAGCAGTGGAAGCGCCAGGGTCAGCGAAAGGGCGACGCGGCGCAGGAGGGATGGTCGGGGCATAGGCCGTTTGTTGGAGGCGAGACGCGCCACAAGTCGGCCCGACGCCCGCCTTTCACAACCGGATACCCCTTAATTTCAAAGGGCTGTCAGTCTCCGGGCTGTCCCGCTTTACCAGACGAGCCCGGCGCTCCCGGTGTACGGTCAGGAAGGCGTCGCGAATGCTTTGGAACAGGCGTGGTGGCAGGTACCCATAATGGAAGCGCCCTGGAACTGTCGGAACGGGCTGCATGTCGGGGCTTGGCCAGACATCGAGATTGGCTTCGGATACGATGACCCATGACCGATCCTGGTCAAGGCCGAGGTGCTCCTTCACCTTCGGCGGAATCTCGACCCCCACGGCCGCCCCGCTAGGCTCGGAGTGCGTGATCGGCAGAAGAAGAACCCGCGTTTCCTCGCCTTCGCGACGCAGGACGAGCACGACGCAGGCCGGCCGCGCCTTGTCAGCCGTTCCAGCCCCATCCTCGTGGCGTCGATGCCAAAGATAATCATACCGAATAACGAGCCCTGGCTCGGCCGGAGGTATCGGCATTCATCCGTCCATCAGGCGATCAAGATGGGCGTGACGAGGGTCCATGTCCGTGCGTGCAACCTGCTCCACGATGTCGTCCGGCAGGTCTTCCACGGCATGGGCACGCCGATCCCGGCTTTTGAGACGGCGATACTCCGCCATGGACATCATGACGAAGCTTTCGTTTCCATCATCGTCGATGGCGATCGGTTCCGCCCGAGCGGCGTCCTCAATCATCCGGATGTTTTCGCGAAGTTCCCGAGACGAAAAGCTCTTCATCACGACCTCCTCACCGTGCACGGACTGTAAGCCACGCACCGTCAACAAGGAAGCCTGTCCTGGGCGATGTACTGGACGTCACGAAAAGGCGGGCGGCGCCACGGGCGAGTCGCCGAAACGGTTCGGCCCTTCCGTGCCGCGCAGGAAGCCGCATTCGACGATGGTCCACAGGAAGCCGAGGAGCGGGATGAACATGATCAGCATCCACCAGCCCGACTTGTTGCGGTCGTGCCAGCGCTTCACCCCCACGGCGAGGCTCGGCCAGATCAGGAGGACGTTGAAGACGGCCGTGAAGACCGGCACCTCGGAATTGGAGTCGAGGATCGCGACGACGATGGACAGGACAAAGGCTGCCAGCGCGAACAGCCAATAGGGCTTGCGGTTGATGCGCCCCTTGAACGACAGCAGAAACTCCGACCAGGACATCGCCGGTACTCCCGTATGAACGACCGGGAGAAAGGTAGAGAAGGCAATCGAAGCCCGGCAAGCCACCGCGACAAAAAAGCCCGCCGAAACCGGCGGGCTCTTTTGAAACGCGTGGCCCGAGTGGGTGGGCCGTGGGCGCCGAAGGGTCACCTCGGGGCCAGCACCATCACCATCTGGCGGCCTTCGAGCTTGGGCATCTGCTCGACCTTCGCCAGTTCGTCCAACTCGTCGCGCACGCGAACCAGCACGTTCATGCCAAGATCCTGGTGCGCCATCTCGCGCCCGCGGAAGCGCATGGTCACCTTGACCTTGTCGCCTTCCTCAAGGAAGCGGCGGGCCGAGCGCATCTTCACGTCGTAGTCGTTGTCATCGATATTGGGTCGGAGCTTGATCTCCTTCACCTCGATGATCTTCTGCTTCTTGCGCGCCTCGGCAGCCTTCTTCTGCGCCTCGTACTTGTACTTGCCATAGTCGAGGATTTTGCAGACAGGCGGTTCCGCCTGCGGAGCGATCTCGACGAGGTCGAGGCCCGCATCTTCGGCGGCAAGCAACGCATCGCGCAACGAAACGACGCCCACCATCTCGCCATCAGCGCCGACGAGACGGACGGAGCGAGCCGTAATCTCCCGGTTCACCCGCGGTCCATCACGGGTCGGAGCGGCTTCGGACGGTATCCTGGCTATGGACGCTTCTCCATGGCTGATAACCCACCAGGGCGCGACCTCCCAGAGGAAGGCCCGCCCAAGGGTGCGGTCAGTTAAAACGGCGAATCGAAGGCGGCGGCGCCCGCGGGGGACCTCGCCTCCTCCGCTAGTTTATTGAGCGCGGCGTCGAGGGCAAGTACTTCCTGATCCTTGCCCCCGAGGGTCCGGAGGGCGACCGTCCGTTCTTCCGCCTCGCGCTTGCCCACCACGACCAGGACGGGGATCTTCTGAAGGCTGTGTTCACGGACCTTCAGGTTGATCTTCTCGTTCCGGGTGTCGAGCTCGGCGCGGATGCCACGGCGCTTCAGAAGGTTCACCACCTCCTGGCCGTAGCCGTCCGCCTCGTTGGTGATGGTGCAGACCACCGCCTGGACGGGGGCCAGCCACATCGGGAACTTGCCGGCGTAATGCTCGATCAGCATGCCGATGAAGCGTTCCAGCGAGCCCAGGATGGCGCGGTGGAGCATCACCGGCCGGTGCTTCGCCCCATCCTCGCCGATGTAGGACGCGTCCAGACGTTCCGGCAGGTTCGGATCGTACTGGAGCGTGCCGCACTGCCAGGTGCGCCCGATGGCGTCGGTCAGGTGGAATTCCACCTTCGGGCCGTAGAAGGCGCCCTCGCCGGGCAGATCCTCATACTCCAGACCGGCGGCGTCGAGCGCCTGGCGCAGCGCGCCCTCGGCCCGGTTCCACAGATCGTCGGAGCCGGTGCGCACGTCGGGGCGGAGCGCCAGCTTCACGGCGATCTTGTCGAAGCCCAGGTCCTTGTAGACGCCGAGCTGAAGCTTGAAATACTCAGCCGCCTCGGTCGCCACCTGATCTTCCGTGCAGAAGATGTGGGCGTCGTCCTGGGTGAAGGCGCGCACGCGCAGGATGCCGTGCAGCGCGCCCGACGGCTCGTTGCGGTGGCAGGAGCCGAACTCCGCCATGCGAATCGGCAGGTCGCGGTAGGAGCGCAGGGCATGCCGGAAGATCTGCACGTGACCCGGGCAGTTCATCGGCTTGATGCCCAGCATCTTCTCGCCGTCATCGGCCGAGACCTTGAACATGTTGTCGCCATACATGTCCCAGTGGCCCGACGCCTTGAACAGCGAGCTGTCGATCAGCTGCGGCGTCTTCACCTCGACATAGCCGGCGGCCTGCAGCTTGGTCCGGATGTAGGTTTCCAGCGTGCGGAACAGCGTCCAGCCCTTGGGATGCCAGAACACCGACCCGACCGCCTCTTCCTGAACGTGGAAGAGGTCCAGCTCCTTGCCCAAGCGGCGGTGGTCGCGCTTCTCCGCCTCCTCAAGCTGGGTCAGATAGGCCTTCAGCTCCTTCTCGTCGCGCCAGGCGGTGCCGTAGATGCGCTGGAGCATCGGGTTCTTGCTGTCGCCGCGCCAGTAGGCGCCGGCCACCTTCGTCAGCTTGAAGCCCTGCCCGACCTTGCCCGTGGTGGGCGCGTGCGGGCCGCGGCACAGGTCGAGCCAGTCGTCCTGCCGGTAGACGCTGATGTCCTGATCCGCCGGGATCGCCTCGATCAGCTCCGCCTTGTAGTGCTCGCCGAGCTTCTTGAAGTAGGCGATCGCCTCGTCGCGGGTCCAGACCTCGCGGACGATGGGGATGTCCTTGGCCACGATCTCGCGCATCTTCGCCTCGATCTTTTCCAGATCGTCGGGCGTGAAGGGCTCCTCGCGCGCGAAGTCGTAGTAGAAGCCGTTGGCGATGGCGGGACCGATGGTCACCTGCGTGCCGGGATACAGCTTCTGCACGGCGTCGGCGAGGACGTGGGCGGCGTCGTGGCGGATGACCTCAAGCGCATCGGGATGATTGCGCGTGACGATCTCGATCTTGGCGTTGGTAGTGAGGGTGGTGGTAACGTCCTTCACCTCGCCGTCGACCTTGACGGCAAGCGCATCCTTGGCAAGGCGCGGCCCGATCGACGCGGCAATTTCAAGCCCCGTCACCGGCCGGTCGAACTCCCGCACGCTGCCGTCGGGCAGCGTGATGGCGATGTTGGACGTCACCGAAGTCACCATTTGACTGTGTTGCATCGCACCCGGCGCATGCCGGGAACGCGAAAGTTCTAATGTCCACCGGGGCGATGTCAAGGGCGGCGGGCGCCGAATCCCGCGGATTCACGCGCGATTGTGGCGGATGTGCAGGGCGGCGGGGGTCAGTCCGGCCGGCGGGCGGGACGCGGTTCCCCGAACAGGTAGCCCTGGCCGACGTCGAAGCCGGCCCCGAGGACGGCGGCCAGCTGCGCCTCCGTCTCGATCTTCTCCACGATGATGTCGATGGTCTTGCCCTCGGCCCGGCGGAGCAGATCCTCGATGCGAGCCGCGTTGGCGGGGTCGAGCACCAGGGCGCAGTCCAGCTTCAGGCAGCGGAAGTCGTGGCGCAGCAGGGCGTCCACGTCGATGTCCAAATCCGTCACCTGATCCATGGAGAAGCGGAAGCCGATGCGCGCCAGCTGCCCCAGGATGCCCAGCGTCACGGCTCCGCCGGCGCGGATCTGCTCCTGGCTCAGCTCGAACATCAGCTTGGGCACCAGCGCCTGATTCTGCGCCATCAACTGCAGGAACTGCTCCATGAAGTCGGCGTCGCTCAGCGTCGCGGCGGAGATGTTGGAGAAGAAGCCGATGGCGTGCTGCCGCACCTCCGTCTCGCGGATCAGCTGGACGCAGCGGACCAGAAGCAGGTTGTCGATGGTGGCGATCAGGCCTTCCCGCTCCGCGATGTCGAGGTAGCGGTCGGGCAGGATCAGCGAGCCGTCGGGTGCCCGCACGCGCGAGAACACCTCGTAATAGCGATGCTTGCGCTGCGGCAGGCCGACGACCGGCTGAAGGTAGATGTCGATGCGGTCGGCCGCCAGCGCGTCGCGCACCGCCTCCAGCACCATGGAGTCATCCAGGGGCGGAGCAGCGGCGTTAGCCGCGGCGGCGGGCGGGCGTGGGGGTTCGGTATGGGGACGCTTCTCGCCGAGGCGGCTGACCAGCGATTGCAGCAGCCGCACCTCCTGCACGACGGTCTCGTAATTGGCGGCGCCGGCTCCGGTCCCCTGCCCCTCGTCGATCAGGGCCTTGTGGCGCGACAGTTCTCCGGCCAGCGTGGCGACCGTGCGTTCCAGTTCGTCCAGGCGGCGGGCGGCGGCGCGCTCCCGCTTGCGGCGGGTGGCGATGTCGACCACAAGCCCGGCGCTCAGCAGCGCTGTGGCCCCGGCCAGCCCACCAAGCGCGGCGTCCGCCTCCGGCCGCAGGACGGACAGCGCCCCGATCGCGGCGGCGGACAGCGTGGCGGCAAGCGCGGAGAGGATGGGAAACATGCGCTCCGCGCTCCCGATCAGCGGCAGTCAATCAACGGCAGTCAATCAGCGGTGATCCGCCCCCACGGCGTCGCCCAGCCGGGCAAAGCCGTCGCGGCGCAGCAGGTCGGCCAGATCGGTCTTGATCGACTGGACCAGCGCCGCCCCGTGATAGACCAGCGCGGAATAGAGCTGCACCAGCGAGGCGCCCGCGCGGATCTTGGCGTAGGCGTCGGCGCCCGACGCGATGCCGCCCACCCCGACCAGCGGCAGCTTCCCGCCGGTCAGCCGGTACATTTCGCCCAGCACGGCGGTGGAGGGCGCGAACAGCGGCTTGCCGGACAGGCCGCCGGCCTCCGACCGCAGCGGCTCCGGGATTTCGGCCGGGCGGGCGATGGTGGTGTTGGAGACGATCAGCCCGTCGATGCCGGACTCCAGCGCCACGGCGGCGATGTCGGCCTTGTCCTCGTCGGTCAGGTCGGGGGCGATCTTCAGCAGGACGGGAGGGTTCTTGGCGAGCTTGCACTCGGCGCGCGCGTCCAGCACGCGGCCGAGCAGCGTGCGCAGCGGGTCGCGGCCCTGGAGCGCCCGCAGGCCCGGCGTGTTGGGGGAGGAGACGTTGACGACCAGATAGTCGGCCAGCGCCGCCACGCGGCGAACGCCCAGGACATAGTCGTCGGCGGCCTCCACCGTGTCCTTGTTCTTGCCCAGGTTGGCGCCGACGATGCCCGGCGCCTTGCGCCCGTTGGACAGCCGGCGCTCCAGCCGTTGCGCGAAGGGCTCCAGCCCCTCGTTGTTGAAGCCCATGCGGTTGATGACTGCCCCCTGCTCCGGCACGCGGAACAGGCGGGGCTTCGGGTTGCCGGGCTGCGGGCGCGGCGTGACGCTGCCCGCCTCCACGAAGCCGAAGCCCTGGCGCAGCATGGCGTCCACCACCTCGGCGTTCTTGTCGAAGCCGGCGGCGAGCCCGACCGGGTTGGCGAAGTCCAGCCCCAGCACGCGGGTCCGCAGGATGGAATCGTCCACCGCCCGGACCCCCGGCACCAGACCGGAGGACAGCGCCTTGATGGTCAGGCCGTGCGCCGTTTCCGGATCGATGCTGCGCAGGATCGGGCCGACGATGGGAAACAGGTCGATCACGGAGCGATGCCCTCAGGATTCATAGGGAAGTTTGGCGGGAAGACATGCCGGCCGTCCGGCCCCAGCGGCAACGGATCGGCGCGCAGCACCGCCGACACCGGAAGCGCCGCGTAGAGGTGCGGGAAAAGCTGGCCGCCGCGCGACGGCTCCCACCACAGGGCCTCGCCCAGCGCGTCGCCGTCCACCGTCAGCAGGACCAGCCCGTCCTGCCCGGCACGGTGCTTGGCCGCGCTCTCCTCCACCTGAGCGGCGGTGGAGAAATGGATGAAGCCGTCCGCCGCGTCCTGCGACGAACCAGGGTAAGAGCCGGTGGAGAGCGCCCGCTCCCACTCCTCGGCCCGGCACATATGGTAAATGATCCGATCGGTCATGGCGCCGGGGACATTACCCGAAAGCCGGCGGGGCCGGAAGCGGAACGGGTTGAAGAGTTGCCGGAACCTCTGATTGCTTTGCATTTTGCAAATGGCGAAACGGGGTTGCGGCGGTCCATTGCGGCATTTTGCAGTTGCCGAGCCCCCCGCCGCACCGCTCGAAACGGTTGCCGCCGCCCGAAAACGCCGCATTTTCACGGAATTTTCTAAAATGCCGGATGATCGCCGCAGTTGGCATCCGGATTGCTGCAAGGGCAGCAATCAAGGAGGTCCGCCATGAACGCGATTGCAATGACGGTGGTTAAGGAACGGCACGCGGCGGAACGCGCGCTCGACTCGTCGATGGCCCTGGGGGCGTCGCCCGTGGGCGCGATGCCGCTGGCTTCGTTCGGCGAAACGAGCCACACGCCGGTTCCGCTGAAGCCGACGGCCGGGATGCTGGCCGCGGGCTCGCGCGCCGGCGGCGTGTCGGTCGAAACCGCCTGGAAGATTTACCTGGCGATGATCAACGAGGCGGCCTGATCCCATCCAGGCCCGCGCCGGCCCTCTCCACGGGCCGGGGCGCGAGCTGGGTGGGATCACTCCACGTCGTTGTAGAACAGCCGGTTCCCGATCTCGGCGCAGGCGCAACGGTCCCGCGCCCAGTCGGGGGTCTCGCCCGTCCGGTGCACATGGGTCGCCCCGCCCGTCGGGTCCGGCAACAGCCCGGCGTTGGCTCGGCGCGCGATGCGCAGGGCGATGGCAAAGACCGGATCGGCGGGCGTAACGGCCAGCAGCGCCGCCCGGTCGGCGTTGTCCGGGTCCCAGCAGGCGAACTGTCCGGGCTTTCGGCAGACGGACACCACATCGCCGCCCCACCACCAGCCGCCGCGTTCCCGCGCGCGGCGGACGCGGTTCATCACGACCGCCGCCACCCCCTCCATCGCCCGCACCGGCTCGCCGCGCGCCTCCCCCCACAAAGTGCGGGCCAGCGTGTCCACGGCATCGTCGGGGCGACGGCGGACGGGCGGCGTCTCCGAAGGCGGGACGGCCGGGGCCGTCACGCTGTCAAGCACGGGGCTCAAGACGGGCCTCAAGGCGCGGCCGCTCATCGCCGGCCCCCATCCGCGCACGGGGTCGCGCAGCCGCCTTCCAGCTTGTTTTCGATGCGCAGCAGATGGTCGGTGAGGCGCTGCTCCACATCCTTCAGCGTGGCGAAGGAGACGTAGGTCTTCGCGACCTCCAGCTTGTAGGCGGCCAAGCTCTCGCGCACCTGCGTCTGGGCGTATTCGGCGCGGGCGCGGACATTCTCCAGCGCGGTCTCGGCGTCCTTGCGCAGCCGCGCGATCAGCCAGAAGAGCCCGCCCATCACGGGCAACTCCACGGCCGAGATCCACCAGACCAGATCAACGGTCTCATGCATTGCGGTTCTCCGGAAAAAGGCAAAGAAAAAGGCCGCTTCCGGGTTGGAAGCGGCCCTGGTTGGGGTGCGTCGTCGGTCACACGTCCCACGCCGACGGCGCTACGACCGGAGCCGTGCCGCGCCAGTCGGGGCGGCGTTCGGCGGTCGGGGAGCGGTCGAAGCGGAAGGGCTCGCAAGAGAGCGCGCCGGCCACCGCGTCCAGCCCGTCGTCGTGGCCCTTGTAGCGGCCGCCGTTGGGACCATGGCCGGGTGACCATTCCCGCATCTCGCGGACGAAGGCGGTTTCCCACACGCTGGCGTGGGCCAGCAGGCGCTTGTCGGCCAGCAGCGCGTCGAACGCCTCCTGAATGCGGGCGGCCTTGGCGCGGCGGCTGGTCTGCTCGACCACGGCGGCCGCGACCTTCGCCTTCTCCAGCGCCTTGCGCAGCAGGCCCGGCAGGAAGCGGCCGATGCCGTTGGTCTCCACATGCACGGACGGCAGGTGATGCTCCTGCAGGAAGCGGGCGACCTGGGCGCACTGCTGCTCCGCCTCCGTGTCTCCCCCCTTGGGATCCACCGCCAGATAGAGCACCCGGTGCAGGTAGAAGCGCCCGTCCGTCCCGCCGAAAACCGCGGCGACCACGCTGGAATCGCCGGGCTTGCCGCCCTCCGTCGCCGGCCGGGCGAAGGCAGGGTCCCACCAGCAGGAGGCGGAGGCCATCCGCACCCCGTTCAGCGTCAGCACGGCGCGGCCCAGCGATTCCCGGTACTCCAATTCCCCGCCATAGCGGCCGAGATTGTCGACGTTCAGGTAGCCTTCCGCCTCGTTCACGGGGCGCAGCAGCATCTGGCTGGTGAACTTGTTGGGGCCGGTCGCCTTGCGGATGCGGTTGACGTGCGCCTCGTCGTAGCGCTTGGGCCAGGCGTAGACGCGCCTGCCGTCCGGCCCGTCCGCATAGACCGGCAGGACCAGCCGCGCGAAGCCCTCCAGGAAGGGCCGCATCTCCCCCACCTCCGGCCGCGGCTCGTCGGCGTAGATGGAGTAGTAGGTGTGCGGCGTCCCGACGTAGAGCTGCACCCCGCCGGGCACCAGCAGATAGTCGATCTCCGCCAGCTTCTCCCGCAGGTCCGCGCGCTTGCCCGGACTGTCGGAAGTGCGCGGAACCTCCACGTCGTCGCAGATCACCACGTCGGCCCGGCTGCCCGTGATGTTCCCGCCGATGCCCGCCGCGACCATGGAGGGGTCGCGCAGTTCCTGCGGGCGGACCACGGTGAACTGGTCGGCGGCCCACTGGTCGCGCTCCTTCGCGGGGGGCTTCAGGTGCCGGGTGTCGGGGTGGCGCTCGATGATGCGCTTCACGTTGCGCACCATCTTCTTGGCCAGCTTCATGTCCGCCGCCAGCACCAGAAGGCGCCGGTTGGGGTCCTGGTACAGCATCCATGCCGCGAACAGCCCGACCAGCGAGGACTTGCCCGCCCCACGGAAGGCCATCAGCAGCATGCGCCGGTCGCCGGAGCGGCTCTGCTCCTCCAGCCACAGCGCGATTCGGCGGTGGTGGCGCGGGGTGGCGAGGTCCGACAGCTTGTTCCAGTCATGGACGAAGGCGAAGAAGCCCTTCTTCTTCTCATCACCCTTCATCACGACACCCGCGCCAGGATGTGCCAAGCCGTGCCGTTCGACATGACGGTCACCGCGCTGCCGGTGGAGGACAGCGACACCACCGCGTTGTCCGGCCCGCCGCCGCCCTCCTTGGTCACGGTGACGGGATTGCCGGTGACGTCCGACTTCTTGATGGTCACCGTGCGCCCGATGGCGTGGGCGGCGGCGGGGGCCGGCAACTGCACCGTGACGGCGCCGTTGTAGGCGCTGACGAGACAGAGCGACTGGTTCAGGTCCGGCTCGAAAACGCCCGGCTGGTCGTGGAAATGGGCGTTGCCCGGCGGGTTGTTGCCGGCGACGATCCACCAGCCGGCGCCGTTCGACACCACCGTCACGAAGTCGTACCGGTTGCCGAGCGCCAGGGTGCGCCCGTCCGGCCCCGGCCCGCCAGCCTCCGTGATGCTCAGCCGGTGGGTGGAGGCGTCGGTCCGCTTGATGGTCACCGAATGCCCGTTGGCCGAACCTGCCGAGGGCAGGCGCAGCTCCACGTCGCCCGCATAGGCGCTGACCAGATAGACGGAGCTGGTCAGGTCCAGCGCCACCAGCCCGCCGGCCGGCGGCTCCACATACTCCGTGTCGAAGCGCAGGGCTTCCACGATCAGCTGGCTGACGCGGCTGCGCATCAGGCGGTTCTTTTCCGGATAGCCGGCGTTGACCGCCGTGTACTGCCCGCCCGACTTGTCGTAGATCGCCGGGCCGGCGGACATGGACAGCAGGTTGACGATGGCCGTCTCCACCGACCCGGCGTCGAGCTGCACGTTCGGCACGCCGCCCAGCGATTCGGCGTAGAAGTTCAGGATCAGCGTCTTGTCGGTGTTGGCGCCGACGCGGAAGCAGGCCTGCGCCATGGTGGACAGGTTCGCCTCGCAGTCCTGGAAGGTGTTGTTGTACTTGCCCTGCTCCACGTAGAAGCCGCTGCCGCTGATGGGCGCCGACAGCGAATAGACGCGCACCTGATGGAAGCGGTTGGCGTTGGGCGTGTCGCCCTCCCCCGTCCGCGTCAGCCAGACCCCGTGCAGCGCCGGGCGCGCCACCAGCACGCGCGCGACGTTGTTCCAGTAGCAAGGCCAATTCGGGTCGGCATGGCCGTCGAACAGCAGCCCGACCCGCGCGTCCCAGATGGTCAGGTCGAGCAGCGCGTTGTGCACGCACGGGCCGTCGCGCCCGAACAGCTTGACGCCGGCATTCCCGTTCTCCAGCCGCAGCAACGACACGGTGGCGTAGCCCTCCGGCAGGTGGATCAGGTCGAAGTCCGCCGAGGCGCCGACGATGACCGAGGACTGCCCCGCCCCGTACAGCGTCTTGCCGTAGGCGACGGTCAGCGTGTTGCGGATCCGGTAGGTCCCCGGCGGCACATAGACGGCCTGCGCCGTGGTCAGCGCGGCCTGGATCGCCAGCGTGTCGTCCACGACTCCGTCGCCGACCGCACCGAAGTCCTTAACCGATACCGCGTCGGCCAGCTTCTCCCGCACCGGGCGGCGGACCGCACCGGCGCCCGGCGCCACGAAGGTTGACAACGCCTCCTCGTCCACCGGCGGTCGGACGGTGGGGTTGCCGGTGGAATCGAAGGCCAGCAGCTTGCCCGACCGCACCGCCCGCTCCGGCAGCATGTTGGAGGCCGGCAGGTCGGTGTCGGTGTAGCGCAGCATCAGCTCCTGGTCGCCCGCCACCTGCTGGAGTGCTGCAGTGAGCTGGTCGAACTCCCGGTTCAAGGTGGAGGCCGGGAGCGGCCCGTTTTCCAGAAAGTCGCTGGTGCGCTCGATGGGCAGGCGCCGGCGCAGCAGCACCGGCGTGCCGGCGGCCGGCGGCGTGGTGAAGGTGACCGCGCCGCCCTCCGTCGCCCCGGCGCCGGACACGGTGTAGCCGGTGCTTTGCAGGGCCGCGCCCAGGAAGACCTGGAGGTCGCCGTCTGCGAAGATCGGAAACGGAAAGGTGAAGGCCGCCTGCGCGCCGTCGGCAAGATACTGGATGCGCGGCGCGCCGCGCGGGATCTGGATCGGGGTGGGCATGGAATGGCCCTCAATGGCGGGTGAACGCTGACGTGAATCCCCTCGCCCATCCCCGATGGGAGAGGGAGGGGCCCGCCGCAGGCGGGAGGGTGAGGGCAAGGTTTGCCCAAGAATTCTGCTTTTGGATTCCCAGGATTCTCGGGCGAACCTTGCCCTCACCCTCCCATGCTGCGCATGGGTCCCTCCCTCTCCCGCCGGAGGCGGGCGAGGGGTGGTTTCAGTAGAATTTGCTCATGAACTCCAGGCGCTGGCGGTCGGCAAGCTGCGCCTGTTCGAGCAGGTTGCGGCGCCGGCTGTTGTCCAGCTCCTGCTGGATGGCCTGGCGCTTGATCTGGTCGATGCGGTCGGCGTCCTGCTTGTCGAGCGCACTGTCGTTCACGGCGCCCAGCAGGATCGCCTCGCCGGAGCCGTCCGCCGCGCTGACCCCGTTGGCGCCGAGCGTCGCGCGGGTGCGGGCCATGGTCCGGCGCAGCGCGTCCACGCGCCGACGCTCCTCGGCGTCGGCGTTGGCGGCGAGCTGGGCGAGCTGGGTCTGCGAGTCCGCCTGCTGCTTGGTGAAGTCCGCGTTCTGGGTGGCGCGCAGTTGGTCCGCCGTCTGGTTCTGGCTCTCGGCCAACCAGTTCATCTCGCGGGTGCGCTGCTGCTCCGCCTCGGTGCGGGCCGCCTCGTCCTTCTGGCGCTGGAGGTCCTGCTCCTGCCGGCGCAGTTCGTCCTCGCGCTGCCATGCCAGTTGCTGTTTCTGCTGCTCGTAGGCGCGCTGGCGATCCTCGGCGGCGCGGTCCTCCGCGTATTTACGGTCCAGCTCAGCCTGCTTCTGGCGCGCGCTGGCGGAGGAGCCGGCGATGCTGTTGACGGTGCCGACGACGGAACTCGCCAGGGGCAAGGCCGTCGTCACGAGTGGGGTGATTCCGCCCATCAGTCGTTTACCTTCAGTTCCATGGTGACGGACAGCAGGGTGAAGGGCAGCGGCGCGTCCTGCCGGATGAGCCACAGCGGCCTGTCGATGTCGCGCCGCCAGCCGAGCGCGCGCAGCTTGCGGTCGCCGGACACGCGGGCCGGCACGCCGCCGGCCGGCTGCGGACCGGTCTTGTGCAGCGGCAGTTCCTGCACGCCGCGCCCGAGGTCGGCGTGCAGCGCCGCCGTTTCCTCCAGCCGGAAGGTCACGGCGACCAGCCGGACGAGGTTGGCCCCGCCCGCCTGCCCCAGCAGGCTGACCGGCAGCGGCTCGATCCGGTGGGTGTAGGGCAGCCCGGCCTCCACATGGCGGGCCGGCGGGTCCAGCACGATCTTACCGGCGGCGACGGTGGCGTTCGCGCGCACCACCCCGTCGGCGACGACCGCGACGGTGCGCCCCTCCAGATGGTCCAGCCCGGCCCACACCGCCGTCGGCGCGTCGTGGTCGCCGACGAGTGCCGCGTCGAGGTTCAGGCTGTCGTCGAAGCGCTCGATGCTCCAGCGGACGCCGCGCTCCACCAGCACATAGACCTCGTCCCCGACCACGGCGACGGAGCGCACTGCCCCGTCCGTCTCCAGCCGGGTCCAGGCGGTCACCTGCTCCAGCCGGTAGACGGTGAGCGCGCCCAGCGAGCCGTCCTCCATCACCACGAACATCAGCCGGCGGCTCTGGTCGTAGTCCTGGTCGCGCGGCTTGATCACCAGATGCCGGGCCAGCAGGGCGAGGTCGTTGGCCTGATAGGCGGCCTCCGTGTCGGTGTAGAGGAACTCGCGGATTTCCTTGCCGTTGCGCGACACGAACAGGGTGGCGCCGTCCACGTCGCGCGGCGGGACGGAGCGGTCGACGGGCGAGCCGATGCGCGTCTGCCGGTTCACCTGGATGTTCTGCGGCGTCATCGGGTCGCCCGACACCATGTACTCCGCGCCCGAGGTGAAGACCTGAAGATGACGGCCGGAGAAGACGGCGCGGATGGCGTTTACCTGGTCCGACAGGATGCCGAACTCGATGGCCTCGTCGTCCTTGCCGGTGCCCAGGTCGAAGTTCCACAGGTCGGCGGAGCGCGACAGCCACAGCCGGTTGGGCAGGTCGCGCGACCCGCCTATGACCAGCCGGTCCTGGTGGAAGGCCGCCGACACCGGCCAGCCGCGCAGGGGCGAGAAGGACTGCTCGTCCCAGTTCGTGGTGGCGTTCGCGTTGGGCAGAGTCTCCAGTACCGTGGCGTTGACCTGGGTGGCGGAGACCACGCCCGTCACCCGCAGCTGCTTGCCCTGGATGCGGATGCGGCACCCGTCGTGCTTGGGATCGAACACGGCGGCCGAGGCCGTGACCGTGATTGCCCCCTCCGTGCCCGAGGGGGTCAGCGTGACGGTCGTGTCGCCGAACCGGTAGAAGGGCATCGACAGCCGCTCACCGTCCGCCACATAGGTCCATTCCGTCAGGGTCCATGCCGCGGCGCCACTGCGGGTCAGCTTGCGCGGGGGCACGTCCGGGTGGCAGACCAGCAGCGTGTCGGCGCTCTGCGTCCAGGTGATCTGCGGAAGCTGCGCGGCGGTCCAGGGCGCCTCCACCGTCGCGATGCGGGCGTCGTCCTCGTAGACGTCGATCGTCCCATCGGAGAAGGCCAGCAGATAGGTCTGCTCCGTGTTGAACTCGAAGGCGACGAGGCGGCCCGCCCCCCGCGCCGCGTCCACGAAGGCGAGGCCGGAGCGGCGCGTCACCCCGCCCGTGGGGTGGATGAACAGGTTGCGCAGGCTCAGCGCCCCGTTGTCGTAGGCGCGCAGGTCGCCGCGGCCGAGCAGCCGGCGGGACACCTCGCCCGCCGTGAAGTTGGTCTTGATCTGGTTGATGCGCGGCATCACGCCCTCGCGTCGATCAGGGTGAAATCCTCGAATCCCGGCTGGCTGTCCTGCTGGGCGTCGATCTGGCGGGCGCGGCGGAACTCGGTCTCGGCCAGCCGTTGCAGCACGTCGGCCCGGCTGGAGTTCTCGGTCAGCGGGATGCAGAACTCCGCCGCCAGACGCGCGATCAGCGCCTGGTCGAAGAAGGCCGGGAAGTCGGCTTCGTCCGGGCGGCCGATGTAGGTCAGCACCACCGTGTCCGACGCCGCGTGCAGCGCGCGGCCGGCGATGCGGTATTCCAGCCCGCGCCCGCGCCCGGCGATGCCGGCGCCAAGCGCACGCAGGAAGTCGGCCGGCAACTGGAAGGCGCCGGTGTAGTCGGCCAGCGGCTCGGCGGCGAGGCGCGGCAGGCTGGCCTGCCGGGTGGCAAAGCTCCAGGCGTTGGCCGACAGCAGCGCGTCGCGCGTCGGCTCGTAGAGGGAGGCCGCGACCTCCGCCTCCGCCGTGCCCTCGTCGAAGGCGGTGATCGCCGTCGCCCCGATCTTGATCAGCGCGCGGCTGCACAGCCCGATTGCGGTCAGTGCCATGGGATGGATCCTTCAAGGAAAGCAAAAGCCCCGCCGGACGGACTCCGGCGGGGCTCCACGCGTCGGCTGCGGTCGGGCCGGGTCAGGTCAGTCCAGCCCGGTCAGTCCGCGTCAGCGGACGCGATGGGCGCAATGCCGGTCACGTCCACCACGCCCGCCGCGTTGGCGGCGACCACGAAGACCCCGCCCGCGGGCGCGTTCTCCGGGCCGGTGTTGGCGAGGATCATGTCGCCGACCCGCAGCAGGTCGGCCGCGGCATTGAAATAGCCGCGCGCGTCCAGCTCGGCCGCGCGGTCGGCAGTGGTGTAATGCCAGAGCGTGAAGCCGTTGGCGTAGGCGAGCACGCTCAGGTCCTTCGAGGCGTAGGCCATGAGGGAAAACTCCGTGACGATCAGGGGGACGATCAGGGGGGAAGAGCGGGCCTCAGCCCTCGAAGCAGCGCAGCGTGACGAGGCCGGTCGGGTCGATCAGGCAGGCGCCCTGGCTCATCATGTTGTTGACGAAATGGGCCGCCCGGTCGCCGTGCCAGCTGATGTCGGTCTTCACGTCGGCGCCCGCGGCGTGGCCGACCGCCGTCTTGTGGAACCAGTGGCACAGCCGCACGCCGTTCGTGGCGGTCAGGCCCGAATGCGGCATCCACAGCGTGCCGAGCCAGCGCTTCGCCTGGGTGCCGCGCCACGGCAGCTCGTCCGGGCCGACATACTGGGTGCTGGCGAACTCCTCGATGCCGAGGAGCTGGCTCCACTGCTTCCAGCCGACGATGGCATAGCGCTGGCCGTCGTCGGGCACGTCGGCGGTGCCCAGCGTCTCGAAGGCTTCCAGCACCTTGGCCTTGGTCAGGCCGTCGGTGTTGCCGCCCGCGAAGTTGGTGGACTTGTCCAGCTCGGCGATGATCAGCTCGTCGGTCTTGCGGCCCAGCGCGTAGGCGCCGGCGTTGGCGATGATCTGCCGCTCGTCGATGTTGATCTTCAGCTCGTCCAGCCGGTCGACCCAGTCGCCGGCGTAATAGTCGTAGAGCACGCATTCGACCGGCGTGTGGTCGATGTTCATGACCGGCACCGTGCCGTGCCGCGCCTTGGTGGAGGCCGTGCCCTTGCCGACCTTCTGGAAGACGGTGGAGGCACCCTGGACGTTGTTCTTGGAGCGCACGGCGTTGCGCAGCTTGGAACCCATGCGCTGGAAGGCCTCGTGCACTTCGCGTTCGAACTGCTTGACGAAGGCCTGGGTGATGGATGCGGACATGCCGAAAAGTTTCCTTTCGCGTTCTTGCGGGTCCCGTCCGGCGGGGAGCATTCCGCCACCCGGTTGTCAGGCGCGCGCCCGGCTGGAAAAGCCCAAGGCGCGCCCGGCCGCGGGCGTAGCGCGAAAAAGAAAAGGGCTGGCCGGGCCTTTCACGGGCCGGCTTCACGCCGACCACGCTACTCGGTTCTCCGGCCAGCCCTTTTCAGGACAGGCGTGAGGGGAGTTCGGGAGATGCCGCCGCCCGCCGTGAGAGGGGACGCACGTCGGGCGTTGGCAAGACGGGTTTTAGGATTTTACGCCGATCTTGTCAAGACTATTTTCCTGAAATAAGAAATTCCGTAGGTGGGGTTGAGCCGCAGGCGAAACCCAACATGGCCGCATGGCAAGGCGCGTTGGGTTTCGCCTGCGGCTCNGTGCTCGCGGGCGGAGATTTGTGGGTTTTAGTCTGTCCCTCAACCCAACCTACGGTCCATCACGGCAAAAAACGTCAGCCGGCAACCAGCGCCCGCTTTTCAATGCGCTTGGCGAGCAGGGCCGCGGCCTGGTCGGCGGGCACGGGGCGGCCGGTCAGCCAGCCCTGGACCAGGGTGCAGTTGTGGTGGCGCAGGAAGTTGGCCTGTTCCTCCTTCTCCACGCCTTCCGCCACCACGTCCAGCCCCAGCATGTCGGCCATGGCGATGATGGTGGAGACGATGCCGTTGTCCTCGCGTTCGGACGGCACGCCGTTGACGAAGGAGCGGTCGATCTTCAGCGTCGTCACCGGCAGTCGCTTCAGGTAGCTGAGCGAGGAGTGGCCGGTGCCGAAATCGTCCACCGCCACGCGGATGCCCATGGTCTTCAGCGCCTCCAGCACGGCCAGCGCGTGGTCCATGTCCTGCATCACCGCACCCTCGGTGATTTCCAACTCGACCAGATCGGGCGGCAGGCCGTGGCGGTCGATGATGCGGCGGAAATCGTCGGCGGAGCGGTGCCGCAGGTGGCGGGGTGAGATGTTGACGGCGACCGGCACCGGGTCCAGCCCGGCGTCGCGCCACGCGCGCAGCTGGCGGCAGGTCTCGTCCAGCACCCAGTCGCCGAGCGGGACGATGAAGCCGGTGTCCTCGGCCACGGGGATGAACTCGCCGGGGGAGATCATGCCGTGCCCCGGCTTCTCCCAGCGCAGCAGCGCCTCGAACCCCTCCAGCGACAAATCGACCAGCGACACCTTGGGCTGGTAGTGCAGTTGGAACTGGTTGCCGGCCAGGGCGGCGCGCAGGTCGCGGTCCAGCGCCAAGTGGCGGTGCGCCTGATCGGCCAGCTCCTTCCGGAAGAAGGCGTGCCGTTTTCCGCCCAGCCGCTTGGCGGCGTACAGCGCGGTGTCGGCGGCGCGGATCAGCTCCTGCGCGCTGTCGGCGTGGTCGGGGAACAGGGCGATGCCGATGGACGGGCGGACGTAATGCTCCGTCCCCATCAGCAGCACCGGCTCC
Organism: Azospirillum mesophilum; assembly: GCF_053470405.2. Classification (NCBI taxonomy): domain Bacteria; kingdom Pseudomonadati; phylum Pseudomonadota; class Alphaproteobacteria; order Rhodospirillales; family Azospirillaceae; genus Azospirillum; species Azospirillum mesophilum. The sequence continues at coordinate 192,742 of NZ_JBPXMQ020000001.1, read as the reverse complement.
TCGAAGGCGGCCAGGATGCGCTGGGCGGCCAGCGCCGCTTCCTCCGAATCGCGCACCTCTTCCAGGAGCACGGCGAAGTCGTCGGTCCCGATTCGGCCGACCGTGTCGCTGGCCCGCACCGTCGTGGTGATGCGCGCCGCCACCTCCTGCAGCAGCAGGTCGCCGGCGTGGTGGCCCAGCGTGTCGGTGATCAGCTTGAAGCGCGACAGATCCAGGCAGGCGACCGCGAAGCAGCGCCCATGGCGGCGCGCCCGCTCGATCGCCGATTCCAGGAGCGATTCGACGAGCGCCCGGTTCGGCAGCCCGGTCAGCCGGTCGCGCGTGGCGAGCCGCAGAAGCTCCCGCTCGTGGCGCAGCCGCTCCGTCATGTCGGCCAGCGCGCAGACGTAGCTGCGGTGCCCGTGCACGTCCAGGCAGGACACGGTCAGCGACGCATCCACATGCCCGTCGGCGCGGTCGATCCCAAGCTCCTCGACGCGCTCGCTGCGGCCGCACTCGCCGATTCGGTTTTGCGAGGAGGAGCCCTCCGACGCGGGACCGCCGAGCAGACGGCCGCCCAGCAGTTCCGCGACCCGCTCGCGGTCCTCCTCGGCGAACAGCTCCACGAAGCGCCGGCCCTGAAGCTGCGGCCCCGGAACGCCGAACAGCGCCACGGCGGCGGGATTGTGTTCCTCGACCAGACCGTCCTCGCCGACCAGCACGATGGCCTCGCCGACGTTGTTCATGATGCCGAACAGCCGCTCGTCGCGCTCGATCAGCGCGCCGGCGGCCTGGCGGAAATACTCCATGGCGCGGGCCATGGCGCCGAACTCGTCAGCGCGCTCGCGGCCGGGGATGTCGATGGCGGTGTTGCCCTGGGTCAACTGCTCCATGCGCGCCGACAGCGCCTCGACGGGACCCAGCACCTGTTCCGACAGGAAGACCGACAGCGGCCAGCTCAGCACCAGCAGGACCGACAGGAACAGCGTGAAGGCCAGCGCCTCCACCAGGAATTCCCGCTCCAGATCCTCGGTTTCGCTGGCCGCGGCGACGGCCCATCCCCAGGGTTCGAAGATCGCGCTGCTGCGCACGGCGGCGGCCTCGTCCGGCCAGCCGGGGGGCACCTGCCCGTCGGTGAAGACGCTGACGTGGAAGGGGTCGCGCCCCAGCGCGCGCAGGGCCAGCCGCGCCTGGGACTGGGCCTCCTCCTTCGGCATGGCGCCGGCCACCACCGCGGCGTTGACCTCGTCCAGCATCGCGTGGGCCGATTCGACCAGCGCCGAGGTCAGCCTTTCCCGTTCCGAAATCAGGCCGTTGCGCAGCAGGTAAAGGGCGGGTATCGCCGCCATGAGGCAGCCGATCAGGCCAATCCAGGTCAGCCAGCGGATCTTGCGGCGCAGCGTCATGGGCGTTCCGGCAGAAGCTCCCCCGTCATCCGAACGTCGCGGCCGGCCGTTGTGTCCGGCCGGTTGTCTTTCGGTAACGGAGCCTCGCTTTTTTACTACGGCCGCGCAACGCCCAAGTGGTTAAGATGGCACCTTCCGGAAGAAATTTTCCTTAGATCGCGACATTTCGGCACGATGTTGCGGGAACGCCCCGGAGCGCGGAGGCTCCGGGACGTTGCAAACCGCATCAGCCCGCGTTGGGATAGAGGCGCTGGAAGCCTTCGGTCACCCGGGCGACCACCGCCGGCTCGCGGTCGCGCCAGTAGCGCGGGTCGCGCATCAGGGCCTGCAGTTCCGCCTCGCCGCCGCCTTGGGCCGCCGCGGCGGGCATGGACAGGGCGGCGGGCTCCGTGCCGGTCATCATGCGGTACAGCGCCATGACGCCTTCATAGGTGGTGGACAGCCCCTCCACCGCCGCCGCCGGCAGGTTCTTGCCGGCCCAGGCCAGGAGCTGGCGCGAGACGTCCCGCCAGCGGTCCTCGCCGCCGAAGTGGGCGACCAGCCGCTCCACCTCGCGCTCCGCCTGGAACTCGGCGGCGACGTCCTGGATCAGCGGGACCAGCCGCTCCGCGGCGAGGTCGTAGACGAGCTGCGCCTGCTCCGGCGTGAAGCCCGCACCGTGCAGGCGCTCGTTGATCGCCGGGTCGGCCTGGAACAGCCCGTGGTCGCAGGCGATGCAGTAGCCGTCCGGGCCGTCCGGCACACCCAGCGCCTTCAGAAGGCTCGGGCGGTCGAAATCCGCGGGGCTGGCCGGGGCCGCCGGAGCGGCGGGCGGCGCCGACAGCTTGCGCTCCAGTTCCAGATAGGACTTCAACAACGCGTCCACGCGCACCTCGCCGGTCTGCGGGTCGCGGAACTTTTCCGGCACCGGGGGCGCGGCGCCGGGGCCGGGGCCGACATTGGAACCGGGAACGGCGGAGGTCAGCAGGTTTTCGGCCATGGGAATGCTCCTCGATAGGGGAAATCAGACGCCTTGCCCGCGGGTGGCCCCACGGGACGCCAAGGCGAGGATGGTGGCGACCAGCGCGCGCTGGCCCTCCAGGTGACGAAGCGCGGCGTCGGTCGCGTCGGGGCCGAGCGCGCGGTCCAGCGTCATGGCCTTCAGCGTGGCCAGCACCCGCGCCCCGTCCGGCCCGGCGAAGCAGCGGGCGAAGCTGGGCGCCGGGTCGTCGGCCGGCACGGGGATGGCCGGCGCGGCCTCCAGCCAGCCCCAGCCGGCCGCCTGGGACGCGCTGCGGTCAGCCATGGGTAGGCCCTTCGGCTTGCGGCGCCTCGGCGCGGATCAGGGTCGCCGGCACGCCGAAGGCCTCGCCCAGCCAGCGCGCGGTGGCGGCGGCGTCCACGGCGGACATCGCCTCCGCCCCGAGCTGCTGCGCCGTCTCCAGCCAGCGCAGCGTCGCCTGCACGTCGCGCTGCGCCTGCGCCTGGGCGAGCGGGGAGCGCTGTTGCAACGTGACCAGCCGCCCGTCCACGGTGATGTCCGGGATCTCGCCGCGCCGGCGCAGGATGGCGACGGCGCGCAGCACCAGCGGGTTCAGCAGCTCCGCCTGCAAACGCCCGAAGGTCGCGCCGAGCAACCGCGCCATCTCGGCCGATCGCTCCACGACCTCCGTCGCGGTCATGCGCGGCTGGTCGAGCGGCGCCAGCCGGTCGGTCAGCAGCGCGTGCCGGATGCGGGCGCGCAGATCGTCGAGCACCAGCTGCGACACGTCGAACCGGCCGGGGTTGGCGAGCGGCGTCAGCCCGGCCGAGCCGACCGCCTTGGGGATGATCGTCCCCGGCACCAGCCGGATGGTCGCGGGGTTCAGCACCCCGTCGTCGTCGGCCTGCCAGATGCCGGTGACGGCAACGGAGGCGTTCTTCAGCACCAGCTCCACCACCTTGTTGGCGGTCTTGATGTCGGGCAGCGCCTTCATGACCGGGGACCGGCCGTAGGTCTCGCCCGGCGCCTTCAGCCAGCGGAAGTTGATGAAGGGCGACTGGGCGAAGCGCCCCTCGGCCAGCCGGCAGGGCTCGGCCAGACCGCTGTCCAGCACCACCGTCCAGCGGTAGGCGAGGCCATCGGGCAGCACCGCCTCCACCAGGGGGAAGCGGCTGTCGGGTTCCTCGGCGCCGCGCTTGCGCACTTCCTCCGGGATGTCGGCGCCCGGAAAGCGCCGCTCGATCTGGGCGAGCGTCGGCTCGCTGCGGCGGAAGGTGCCGTCCAGCCGGCCCTCCGCCCCTTCCTCCAGCACCACCTCGGCCAGCGGCACGGCGGTGAAGCGCAGGCTGGACGGCGCGCCGGGGGCGGCCTCCTCCATCAGCAGCGAGGCGGTGCCCACGGTGACGAGGTCCAGGAAGGCCTGGTGGATCTCCACCGCGAAGTTGGAGCGGTCGAAATGCGCCTGCACGATGCCCGCCGCGCGGTCGAGCATCGGGGCGACCCGGTCGCGCTCCGCGTCGGTCAGGGTCGGGCCGGGCTGCAGGCCGAACCAGCGCGACCAGGGCGGGGTCAGCTCGGCCAGCAGGCTGGAGGCGAGCTGCTCCACCGCGTCCGGGGCGGTGCCGTCGAACAGCCGGTCCACCCGGCGCTCGCCCGGCGTCCCGGTGCCCCGGAAGGGCTGACCGTTGGGCAGGGCGTGGTCGTAGCATTCCTGCCAGTGGCTTTCCCAGACCGAGCGCCGCTCCCGCGCCGCCCGGTAGCGTTCGAGCAGGGCTTCCGCCTCGGACTCTGCCGGGGTGCTGCGTTTCGGCCGCGCGGGGGAAAGAGTGCCGGATCGGGCGTCGTTCATCGCGTCACTCTCCCAGCAGGCGCTTGCGCAGCGGCACCAGCGCGTTGGAATCCAGCACCCCGCGCCAGGAGGTCTGCACCGTGCCCGCGCGGCTGCGCGCGCGCCGTTGCAGCAGTTCCTCGGCGGCCTTGGCGACCTCCGGATCGGCCGAAGTGGTCGGGGTGGCGGTCGGGTCAGGCTGAGTGGTGGCCGGGACCGGCGTTGGAGCCGGCTCCGGAACGGCGACCGGGGTCGTCACCCACCAGGGCGGGGTGGCCGTCGGTGCCGGCTCGGGCGCGGGGGTCGGGGGCGCGACGGGAGCGGGCACCGGGGCGGGTTGCGGGGACGGCGTTGGATCGGGCGCGGGTGCGGGTGCGGGGGCCGGCGTCTCCACCACCGGCGTGGGGGCGGGCTGCGGCGTGGACGGCCGGGGGGCCTTGAACAGGTTGGCCATGGACGGATCTCCCGTGTCGGGGTTGAGGGCGGGGGATGGTTTGGGATTCAGGCGGGGGTGGCGGCGCGGGTCAGCCGGCGGTAGAGCTGCCAGGGCGTCAGGATGCCGGGGGCATGCAGCCCCAGGAGGCGTTTGACCGCCTCCACGCAGGTGAAGGGCGCCCAGGGAGCCGGGCGGGTCAGGGCGCGCCGCACCGGCGCCGCGACCACCGCCATGCCCAGCCCGCGGAACCAGCCCGGCAGGTCGTAGCCGGCGGGCAGGTCCAGCACCGCCACGTCGGTGTAGGGGGACAGCGGGTCCACGACGACCCAGTGCCGCCCGTCGTTCAGGATCGCGAAGCAGTGCCGGAACCCCGGCCGCAGCAGCCGCAGCCACCACAGCTCCGCATCGCCCCGGAACACCACCCAGGCGCGGGGCACGGGCTCGGCGCCGGCGGCGGGCGGGCTGCTCATTGCACGATGCCCTTTTCGCGCAGCACGGGGCTCAACTGGGTGAAGGCTTCGCGCCACAGGGTGTGGGCGCGCTGCTCGCGGTGGCGCTGCGGGTCGGGCGCCAGCAGGCGGCGGCCGTAGTGGACGAGCACATGCAGGTGGTCGCGCAGCAGCAGGCGGTGGCGGTACAGCCGGTCCACGGCGCGCAGCACGTCGCCGGGCTCGCAGGGGCGGGAAACCAGCCCCCGCCCGGCCACGATGCGGGCACCGGCCGCTTTGGCCTCCTGGGCCTGGACGGACCAGAACCACGCCTCCTCCGCGCTGCCGAAGGGGACCCCGCAGGAATCGGAGATGGACGCGGGGATGGACGTGGTAACGCTGCGCTGAAGCGCCATGGCCGGAGCCTCCTTTTTAAATGCACGCTGAGCGTTCGCAGAGCCGGCCTGTCTCATCCAAAGGGCCGGCTCGGAGCCGTATTGCGCGGCAAAGGCGAACATCTGTTCTCGTTATGTACTGATTTTATTCCTTGGTCAAGGACTTTATGAAAAGCTTCCTAGGGACGCCCCGCGCGGTTTATGAGATTATCGTCCCATGCTGAAACACGCGGACATCTGGCGGGCCATCGACCGCCTTGCGGCGCAGAACGGGCTGTCGGCGTCCGGGCTGGCGCGGCGCGCCGGGCTCGACCCCACGACCTTCAACAAGAGCAAGCGGACCACCGGCGACGGAAAGCTCCGCTGGCCCTCGACCGAAAGCGTCTCCAAGGTGCTGGAGGCGACCGGAGCGTCGCTATCGGAGTTCGTGAGCCTTGTCGGCGAGGCCGCCGGTCCCGGCGCCCTTCAGCGCGTGCCGGTCATTGGTTACGCCCAGGCGGGCAACGCCGGCTATTTCGACGATGCCGGCTTCCCGTCAGGCGTGGGATGGGACGAGCTTCTGTTCCCCAGCATCGGCGACCCGCACGCCTACGCGCTGGAGATTTCCGGCGACAGCATGGACCCGGTCTATCGCGACGGCGACACCATCATCGTGTCCCCGGCCGCGCAGATCCGCCGCAACGACCGCGTGGTGGTGCGCACCAAGGGCGGCGAGGTGATGGCCAAGCAGCTGGTGCGCGAGACGGCGACGAAGATCGAGCTGATGTCGATCAACCGCGCCCACCCGGACCGCAGCATCCCGCGCGCCGATGTGGCGTGGATGGCCCGCATCGTCTGGGCGAGCCAGTAGCCCCCTTCGGGGCAGCGCGTCCTAGGACAATTATCCTTGACAGGAACGGATGCGCTCCGTAGCATCCGCCCTATGACGCGCGCCGCCCATCCCTCGACCGACAGCCTGGACCGCAGTTATGACGGCGCTCCGCCGCGTGAAATCCTGCGTCTGGCGATGCTGGGCGGACGTGAACGTCACGACACCCGCGCCCGCGCCGCCGTTCAGCGCCTGCACGGCCAGCTTGCCGCGGAAGCGCGCCTTGGCGCCGCCCGCCGCCGCGCCGCCCTGCCCGCCTCCGGCGCGCCGACGGACTCCTGGCTGACGCGCTTGTCGGCAACGCTGGCGCACCACCGCCACGCGGCGCGCGCCATCGCCGACTCCGTTTGACCTCTTACGACGCCGCCCCGCCGTCCGGCTTGGTCGGCACGACCACCGGCCCCGGAGTGGGCACCGCATCGCCCACCGCCGTCGCCAGCGCGACCGCAGCCGTTTCCGTCCGCTTCGGCACCGCGGCCTTGCGCGCCGGCCGGGCCTTCGGAACCGGCTTTTCCGCCGCGGCGGGTTTCTTCTCAGGCACCGGCTTCTTATCGGCCGGCGGCGTAGCGACCACCTCGGCGGCCGGTGCCGCGTCAACCTTGGGAGCGGATGCCTTGTCCCGGTCCTTCTCCGCGCTCTTCTTCACCTTGCCCTTGGAAAAGCCGGCCTTGCGCATCGCGGCCTTCAGCTCATCCCAGGCCGCGCGGATTTCGACGGCGAAGTCCTTCGCCTCCTCGTCGCGGTGGCTGCGGAAATACTCGGCCGCGGCGCGCATCTGGGCGGGAAGCGTTTCGGCCCCGGCGCGCACCGCCTCGTCGCGCAGCGTGTTCTGCCGGGTCGCCAGATAGGTCGTGATTTCCGACAGTTCTTCCGGCGTGCAAGCCTTGTGGAGCTTGTCGGTGATGGCCGGCGCCGCCTTGTCGATCTTGCCCAGAACCTCCGAGCGCCCGCGCTTCAGATCCGGGTCGTAGGTGGTGCGGATCACCTGGATCACGCGGCGCCGTTCACGGAATTGCATTCTGTACCCCTCCTGCCATGACGGCCCCGGTTCCGGCCGGAGCCGCCGACTCGAGATCCATCATGCCCGCGAACGGGCCGTCTATCAAGCCGGGCTTCGGGCCGCATACCGCCCGATTTCAGGCGCTCGCCGCCTCAACGGAAGGCGAATTCCCAGTAGAGCGCGCGGGCACGGGTTGAGACCGGACCCGCCGGAAGCTCCCGACCCTCCAGCCGCGTCACCGGCAAGACCTTGGCATAGTTGCCGGTGGAGAAGACCTCCTCCGCCTCCATCAGGTCGCGGGCGGTCAGCGTGCCCTCCTCCACCACAGCACCGTCCTCGCGCAGCAGCGCGATCACCCGTTGGCGCGTGATGCCGTTCAGGAAGGTGCCGTTCGGCACGGGCGTGCGGATCACCCCGCCCTGGACCCCGCCCTGAACGATGAACAGATTGGCCGTCGCGAACTCCGCCACGTTGCCGATGGGGTCCAGCATGACCGCGTTGTCGAAGCCCCGCTCCCGCGCCTCCTTCAGCGCCAGCCCGGCGTTGGGATAGAGGCAGGCGGCCTTGGCTTCGGTCGGCGCCATGGTCGGACTTGGGCGGCGCCGGGTGGACAGGCAAGCGGTGAAGCCGGCGGCACTCGGCAGCGGGGCCTCGTAGACCGACAGCACGAAGCGCGTGCTCTCCGGGTCCGGCGCGACGAAGCCGTCCTCCGCGTAGAACATGGGCCGGATGTACAGCTCGGCCTCTTTGGGGAAGCGGCGGATGCCGTCCCAGCACAGTTCCTCGATCTCACCGGCGGTCAGCATGGGGGCCAAGCCCATGGCCTGCGCGGAGCGCACGACACGGGCGCAGTGCCGGTCGAGGTCCGGTGCCACGCCCTGGAAGGCCCGCGCCCCGTCGAACACGGCCGACGAGAGCCAGAGCGCGTGCGTCATCGGGCCGACGATGGCGGGGTTTCCCGCGATCCATTGGCCTTGGACGTAGCTCAGCGCCTGACCGGGCGTGTTTCCCATGATCCTCTCCCTTTGCGTTTCGGCCTTCCGCCGTCCGAATGCGTGTCTCCCCCGAAAAGCATAACCCCTCATCGTCGTCGGTCAATCTGCGCAGAGGGGCCAGTTGAATGGTTGAACATTCCGCATCGCAACCAAACCGCCGCCAACCAATTCCATTGATCACTTCAGGAGGCTCCGACCCATGGGCTGGATTTCCCCGACCGCTTCCCCGCAGCCGCTGCGCTCCGCCCCGCCCCGTCCCCAGCCCGGCCAGGACGTGCCGACGCAGGGGCCGCTCACCGACAATCCGGACCTGCCGACGCCGGGTCCGCAGGACGACGGCCCCTCCCCCATCCCGAACAATGATCTTCCGCCGTCCCGTCCCACCGACCCGGACTTCGCCTGACGACGCAGAAGCCCCAAAACGAACGAGGCGCCCCCTCTCGGGAGCGCCTCGCCGTTTGTCGATAAACCGGCTCGATGAACCGGAAGCCGGTGGATCAGCGGCGCTGAACCATCAGCTTCTTGATCTCGGCGATCGCCTTGGCCGGGTTCAGGCCCTTCGGGCACGCCTTGGTGCAGTTCATGATGGTGTGGCAGCGATAGAGACGGAACGGATCCTCGAGGTTGTCGAGGCGCTCGCCCGTCATCTCGTCGCGGCTGTCGACGATCCAGCGGTAGGCCTGGAGCAGGATCGACGGGCCAAGATACCGGTCGCCGTTCCACCAATAGCTGGGGCAGGAGGTCGAGCAGCAGAAGCACAGGATGCACTCGTAGAGGCCGTCCAGCTTGGCGCGGTCCTCCGGCGACTGCAGGCGCTCGCGGCTCGGGGCCGGGGACTGCGACTGCAGCCACGGCTTGATCGAGGCCAGCTGGGCGTAGATGTGCTTCAGGTCGGGGACGAGATCCTTCACCACCGGCATGTGCGGCAGCGGGTAGATCTTGACGTCGCCCTTGATGTCCTCGATGGCCTTCAGGCAGGCCAGCGTGTTCAGGCCGTCGATGTTCATCGCGCAGGACCCGCAGATGCCCTCGCGGCAGGAGCGCCGGAAGGTCAGGGTCGAGTCGATGTTGTTCTTGATGTAGATGATCGCGTCCAGGATCATCGGGCCGAACTTGTCGAGGTCGACGATGTAGGTGTCGACCCGCGGGTTCTGGCCATCATCCGGCGACCAGCGGTAGATCTTGAAGGTCTTCGCCCGCTTGGCGCCGTTGGCGGCGTTGATGGTCTTGCCGACGCCGACCTTGGAATTGGCGGGCAGGTTGAATTCGACCATGGTTCGTATCCTTGCCTTTGCGCTCGGGGCCTTAGTAGACGCGGGCCTTCGGCGGGAACACCTGCACTTCGTTGGTCAGGGTGTACATGTGGACCGGGCGGTAGCCGATGTTGGTCTCGCCCTTGTCCGACACCGAGATCACGGTGTGCTTCATCCAGTTCTCGTCGTCGCGGTTCGGATAATCCTCACGCGCGTGCGCGCCGCGGCTTTCCGGCCGGTTCTTGGCCGAATGGAGCGTGGCGACGGCCTGATAGAGCAGGTTGTCCAGCTCGATGGCCTCGACGAGGTCGGAGTTCCAGACCAGCGACCGGTCGGTGATGGAGATGTCGCCCTTCTTGGCGAAGGTCTGGTCGATGAGCTTGACGCCCTCCTCCAGCACCTCGCCGGTGCGGAACACCGCGCAGTTGTTCTGCATGGTCTTCTGCATTTCCAGGCGCAGTTCCGACGACTTGATCGAGCCCTTGGCGTTGCGGATGCGGTCGAAACGCTCCAGCGCGAAGTCCGTGCTGGCGGCGGACGCCGACACCGACTTGCCCTTCTCGACGATCTCGGCGGCGCGGATGGCGGCCGAACGGCCAAACACCACGAGGTCGAGCAGCGAGTTGGAGCCCAGACGGTTGGCGCCGTGCACCGACACGCAGGCCGCTTCGCCGATCGCCATCAGGCCGGGGACGACCCGATCCGGATCCTCCGCGGTCGGGTTGACGACCTCGCAGCGGAAGTTGGTGGGGATGCCGCCCATGTTATAGTGCACCGTCGGCAGAACCGGGATCGGCTCCTTGGTGACGTCCACGCCGGCGAAGATCTTGGCCGTCTCGGCGATGCCGGGCAGGCGCTGGTGGATGATCTCCGGCGGCAGGTGCTCCAGGTGCAGGTGGATGTGGTCCTTCTGCGGACCCACGCCGCGACCCTCGCGGATCTCGATGGTCATCGAGCGGGACACGACGTCGCGCGACGCCAGATCCTTGGCCGACGGGGCGTAGCGCTCCATGAAGCGCTCACCGTTGGAGTTGGTGAGGTAGCCGCCCTCGCCGCGCACGCCCTCGGTGATGAGGCAGCCGGAGCCGTAGATGCCGGTCGGGTGGAACTGCACGAACTCCATGTCCTGCAGCGGCAGGCCGGCGCGCAGGATCATGCCGCCGCCGTCGCCCGTGCAGGTGTGGGCCGAGGTGGCCGAGAAGTAGGCGCGGCCGTAGCCGCCCGTCGCCAGCACGACCAGCTGGGCGCGGAAGCGGTGGATGGTGCCGTCGTCGAGGTTCCAGGCCACGACGCCCCGGCATTCGCCGTCTTCCATGATCAGGTCGAGCGCGAAATACTCGACGAAGAACTCCGCCTCGTGCTTCAGCGACTGCTGGTAGAGGGTGTGCAGGATGGCGTGGCCGGTGCGGTCGGCGGCGGCGCAGGTGCGGTAAGCCTGCTGCTTGCCGTAATGCGCGGTCATGCCGCCGAAGGCGCGCTGGTAGATCTTGCCTTCCGGCGTGCGCGAGAAGGGCACGCCGTAGTGCTCCAGCTCGATGATCGCCGGGATGGCCTCGCGGCACATGTACTCGATGGCGTCCTGGTCGCCCAGCCAGTCCGACCCCTTCACGGTGTCGTACATGTGGAAGCGCCAGTCGTCCTCGCTCATGTTGCCCAGCGCGGCGGAGATGCCGCCCTGCGCCGCGACGGTGTGCGAGCGGGTCGGGAAGACCTTGGTGATGCACGCCGTCTTCAGGCCCTTCTCGGCCATGCCGAAGGTGGCGCGCAGGCCCGCACCACCGGCACCGACGACGACGACGTCATAGGAGTGATCGATAATATCGTAGGCGGCCATGGCTCGTCAGGCTCCGAACGAAATCTTGAGGACGGCGAAGACGCAGGCGGCGGCCAGCGCGAAGCTCACGAACTTCACGGCGATGACGCCGGCCAGCTTCGCCCACTCGTTGTGGACGTAGTCCTCGATCACGACCTGGAGGCCGCCCACGGCGTGATGGAAGGTGACGACGACCGTCAGCACCATCATGATCGCGGAAAACGGCGACTTCATCCACGCGACGAAGGCCGTGTGGTCGGCGCCCAGATGACGGATCACACCCAGTACGAACCAAAGGGTCAGGGGGATCAGTGCGATCGCCGACAGGCGCTGGTGCCACCAGTGCTCGGTGCCGTGCTTGGCGGAACCCAGGCCGCGAACCTCGGCCAGCGGAGAGCGCAGGGACTTGTTGGAAAGATTGGCTGCCATTGTCAGTCTCCTCACCACACGGCCAGGCCGATGATCCAGGCCAGGATGGTCAGGCCCAGCGACGCGCCGGCGACGATGTAGGCGCCCTTCTCGGCGTTCTTCAGCTCGAACGAATAACCGGCGTCCCACACCAGGTGACGGATGCCGTTGGCGAGGTGGTAGAACAGCGCCCAGGTCCAGCCGAACATCAGCAGCAGGCCGAGGCCCGAGCCGATGAACTTCTGCGCACGCGCGAACGACTCCGGACCGGCCGCGGCAGCGACCAGCCACCACGTCAGCAGCAGCGTGCCCACAGCCAGCCCCACGCCCGTGATGCGGTGCGTGATCGACAGCGCCATGGTCCATTCGAATTTATAGACTTGAAGATGCGGGGAAAGCGGCCGACCGCTGCCGTTTGCCATTGCGTCGTCCTCTGTTCGGCGGCCGGTCGCGGCAAGGAGGGCGTTTGCCGCGACGGCGGGTGGTGCGAGACCGAAAGAAATAGGCCCTACTGTGATTGGCGCATTGAATTACGCTTCTCGCGCGGCCGAGTCAACGACGCGGGCTTAGCCGTGTTCAAATTGGCGCATTGCGGGAAGTGACTGAAAACAAACGGGGTTTGGTCCGGCTGGTAATACCAGGAAAAAGCGCGGGAGCGGGCCGTTCGAACACCTACTTGTCGAACCGGCGCACGTTCTCGACCATCATCGAGTACATCTGGGTGATCAGCTCCGCCGGGCGCAGGCGGCCGAAGGGGATGTTTTCCTTGGCCCACTCCACCAGCCCTTCCGGCGGCTTGACGGGGGCGACCTCGTAGCCGGCCTTCTTCAGGGCGCTCATCACGGCGCGCGCCTGCTTGGTGTAGTCCTCGTTGAAGATGGACTTATCCGCGTCCTTGATCGCCTTGGCGATGATGTCTTCGAGCGGAGTGGCCATGGACGGTTGCACAAATCACGGTCTACGAAAGATGCGCGCACGGTGTCACAACGCGGGCGCTGTTGCAATTCCATTGGGAACCGCATACCTGAAAGCCCTCTCCGCACCGCATTATCACAGGAAATTACCGCCATGGGCTACAGAGTCGCGGTCGTCGGCGCCACCGGCAACGTCGGACGGGAAATGCTGGCCACGCTGGCCGACCGGAAGTTCCCGGTCAGCGACGTGATCGCGCTGGCGTCGGAGAATTCGACCGGCAAGGAAGTCTCGTTCGGCGAGGACGAAATCCTGAAGGTCCAGGATCTGGCGAAGTTCGACTTCAAGCGCGTGGACATCGTCCTGTCGTCGCCGGGCGCCAAGGTGTCGGCCGTCCACAGCCCGCGCGCCGCCGCCGCCGGGGCCGTGGTGATCGACAACACCTCGCACTTCCGCATGGACCCGGACGTGCCGCTGGTCGTGCCGGAGGTCAACCCGGAGGCCATCGCCGGCTATAAGAAGAAGGGCATCATCGCCAACCCCAACTGCTCGACCATCCAGATGGTCGTGGCGCTGAAGCCCCTGCACGACCGCTTCAAAATCCGCCGCGTGGTGGTGTCCACCTACCAGTCGGTGTCGGGCGCCGGCAAGGAAGGCATGGACGAGCTGTTCGGCCAGACCCGCGCCATCTACGTGAACGACCCGGTGCAGAAGTCCACCTTCACCAAGCAGATCGCCTTCAACGTCATCCCCCACATCGACGTTTTCATGGAGGATGGCACCACGAAGGAAGAGTGGAAGATGAACGTCGAGACCAAGAAGATTCTCGACCCCAAGATCAAGGTGACGGCCACCTGCGTGCGCGTCCCGGTCTTCATCGGCCACTCCGAAGCCATCAACATCGAGTGCGAGGAGCCGATCACCGCCGACGAGGCCCGCCAGATCCTGCGCAAGGCCCCCGGCGTCCAGGTGATCGACCAGCGCGACAACGAGGGCTACATCACCCCCGTCGAGGTGGCCGGCGACGACCCGGTCTTCGTCAGCCGCATCCGCGAGGACTACACGGTGGACAACGGCCTGTCCTTCTGGTGCGCCGCCGACAACCTGCGCAAGGGTGCAGCGCTGAACGCCGTGCAGATCGCGGAGTTGCTTGTCCGGGATTATTTGAAAAAGTGAATGCAGGAAGGGGCCGGAAGGCCCCCTCCTTTACTTTGAAAACAACCGATACAGAGCGCTGTGGTCGAGCGCGCCGTCGCCCTGCTCGGCCAGCAGCTCGAACAACTCCAGGTTCAGGCCGAGCGCCGGCAGGTCGATGCCCGACTGTTCGGCCAGTTCCTCGGCCTGCCGCAAGTCCTTGATCTGGGTGACCACCCGGCCGCCCGGCGTGAAGTCGCCGCTGACCATGCGCTGCCCGTGCAGCTCCAGGATTCGCGACTCGGCGAAGCCGCCGCGGATGGCCTCGCGCACCTTGGCCGGATCCACCCCGGCCGCCTTGGCGAGCGCCAGAGCCTCCGCCACCGCGCCGATGGTCAGGCCGACGATGACCTGGTTGGCCGTCTTGGCGACCTGCCCCGCCCCGCTCTCGCCCACATGGGTGATGCGCTGCCCCATGGCCTGGAACAGCGGCAGGGCGCGGGCGAAGGCGTCCGGCGTGCCGCCGGCCATGATGGTCAGGCCGGCCGCCTCAGCGGCCACGGTCCCGCCGGACACGGGGGCGTCCACCCACTCCGCCCCCTTGGCGCGCACCGCCTCGGCCAGCCGCCGGGTCGCGGCGACCGCCGTCGTGCCCATGTCGATGACGAGATGGCCGGGCGTCAGGGCCTCCATCAGGCCCGCCGCTACCGTCTCCACCGCCGCCGTGTCGGACAGCATCAGAATGACGGTGTCGGCGCGCCGGGCGACCCCGGCGGGGCTGGCGGCGGGGTTCATGCCCTCGCCCGCCAGTTCCTCGACCGGGCCGGGGCTGCGGCTGTGGATGACCAGCGACGCCCCGGCTTTCGCCAGGTTGCGCGCCATCGGCCGGCCCATCAGGCCGAGCCCGATGAACCCGACCGTCCTTCCGTTCAAGCCCGCCATGGCGTCACAGGCGCGCGTGGCGGGCGCGGGCGCCGCGTTCGATGGCGGCGGCGCACAGCCGGTCCACGCCCAGCTTGTGGCGGATCATCTCCAGCATGCGCAGTTCCTCCTGCGAGGCGGAGGGATCGGCGGCGGCGATGTCGCAGGCCAGCGCGTAAGCGGTCTCGCAGAGCTTGTGCGGGATCGCCTCCTTGATGATCTGCAAAGTGGTCTCCAGCCCGTCGGCGTCGGCCAGCAGGCCGGAGCATTCGCGCGTCACGTCGGTCAGCCGGTCGATGTCGAAATCCTTGAAGACCGGCAGATAGCGGACGTTCTCGCCGATGGCCTCAAGCTCCAGATCGGTCATGTCGCCGTCGCACGCGGACACCAGCACCATGACGTAGATGAGCGCGCTGTGATGGTTGATCATCGAAACTCCTGCGGGTAGGGGCCCATGGCTATCTTGCCCGCGCCTCCCGCCCCGTCAAGGGAGCCATGCCCCGAACGGTGGGGTCGGTCGCTCGACAGGGGGTGCCCTCCCCCCGTAAGGTCGGGTCCATGTCGGTGGTTCTCAACGTCGCGCTCCCGGTCTTCGCCATCATCCTGGCGGGCGTCCTTTCCGGTAAGGCGAAGCTCCTCGGCCCCGCCTCGTCGGAGGCGCTGAACAAGTTCGTCTACTGGATGGCCCTGCCGCCGGTGCTGTTCCTCGGCACGGCGCGCCGGTCCCTGCCGGAGATCTTCAACGGTCCCTTCATCGGCGCGTTCCTCGGCGCCATGCTGGCGGTCTACGCGCTGGGCGCGCTGCTCGGCTGGCTGATCCACCGGGAACGCACCCAGATCCAGTGCATGCAGGGGCTGACGGCCGCTTTCTCCAACACCGGCTACATGGGCATCCCGCTGTTCCTGGCCGCCTTCGGCCCGGACCGCCTCGCCCCGGCCATCCTCGCCACCGTGATCATGAGCGCCATCATGGTCGGCATCGCCGTAATCTGGCTGGAGTTCGCGAACAGCCACGGCCACGGCGTGGGAAAGGCGCTGCGCGACGTTGGCCGCGCGCTGGCGAAGAACCCGCTGATCATCTCCACCGCCGTCGGCATCGCCTGGTCGGTGGTCCTGTCCGGTGTGCCGGTGCCGCGCCCGGTCGCCATCTATTGCGAGCTGATGGGCGCCTCCGCCGGCCCTTGCGCCCTGTTCGCCATCGGCCTGTTCCTCGCCACCCGCAGCCTGAAGGCCGACATGGTCGAGGTCGGCTGGATCAGCGCGCTGAAGCTGCTGGTGCAGCCGGCCCTGACCTGGGGCCTGACGAAGACCCTGTTCCCGCTCGACCCCTTCTGGGCCGGCTCCGCCATCATCCTGGCCGGCCTGCCGACCGGCGCCCTGACCTTCGTGGTGGCGAGCCAGTACCAGATCTATGTGGAGCGCACCTCCTCCGCGATCCTGGTGTCCACCATCGCCAGCGTGGTCACGCTGTCGGCGCTGCTGGCGATGTACGCGCCGGGGCCATAATCCAGCAAAGCCGGCGGCTGTTGCCAAGCTCTCGCACGCCGTATAAAGTGCGCCGCGCATCAAGAGTTGAGCGGACGCTCAACGCCAACCTGCTTCCCGAGCAAGGTGGCGTCCCGAAGGGGGATGTGGCCGAACCGGCAATCAAACGGGTTTCGCCATAACGTCTGCTCCACCCGATGCGCCGACAGCGGAGCCAGACGTACCATGCCCATCAAGATACCCGATGATCTTCCCGCCTGCGCCGCCCTTCAGGCCGAAGGCGTCATGATCATGCGCGAGACCGACGCCGTCCGGCAGGACATCCGCCCTCTGCGCTTCGGTCTTCTCAACCTGATGCCCGACAAGATCCGGACGGAAACCCAGATCGCCCGTCTGCTGGGCGCCACCCCGCTGCAGGTCGAGCTGTCGCTGATCCGGATCACCAGCCATGTGCCGCGCAACACCTCCGCGGATCACATGGGCGCCTTCTACCGGCCGTGGGAGGATGTGCGCCGGGAGAAGTTCGACGGCTTCATCATCACCGGCGCTCCGGTGGAAAAGCTGCCGTTCGAGGAGGTCTTCTATTGGGACGAGCTGTGCGCGGTCTTCGACTGGACGCAGAGCCACGTCCACTCCTGCCTGAACATCTGCTGGGCGGCGCAGGCGGCGGTCCATCATTTCCACGGCGTTCCGAAGCACCTGCTGCCGGCAAAGGCTTTCGGTGTCTTCCGGCACCGCAACCTGGCGCCCACCTCACCCTACCTGCGCGGCTTCTCCGACGATTTCTCCATCCCGGTCTCCCGCTGGACCGAGGTGCGGCGCGAGGATCTTCCCCGTGACAGCGGCCTGCGCGTGCTGATGGATTCGCCGGACATCGGGCTCTGCCTGCTGGAGGATCCCGATCACCGCTCCCTGCACATGTTCAACCACATCGAATACGATTCGGACACGCTGCGGAATGAGTACGTCCGCGACGTCGCCAAGGGCGAGGCCATGGCGGTCCCCCACGGCTATTTCCCGGACGACGACCCGAACCGCCCGCCCGAGAACCGGTGGCGGAGCCACGCCCACCTGCTGTTCGCGAACTGGATCAACCAGATCTACCAGACGACACCGTTCGACAGCGCGCGGATCGGCGAGGCGGAGGCCGCCTGACGGCCCTCACCAGCCCCGCAGGAACTCCGCCGTTTCCTCCACCGCCTCCTTGATGCCGACGCGCCGCACCTCGACGCCCTCCGGGAAGGCACCGAACAGGCGGCTCGGCATCATGGGGTCGAGCAGGACGAACACGCCCGTGTCGTCAGCCCTCCGCACCAGACGCCCAAAGGCCTGCTTCAGCCGCAGGCGCGCGATCATGTCCTCGTAGCGGCGGCGGCCGAAGGCATCGCGCCGGGCGCGGTGCAGGATGTCGGGGCGCGGCCAGGGCACGCGGTCGAACACGATCAGCCGCAAGGATCGGCCCGGCACGTCCACCCCGTCGCGCACCGCGTCGGTGCCCAGCAGGCAGGCGTGCTCCTCCCCCCGGAAAATGTCGATCAGGGTCGCCACGTCCAGCGGGTCCACATGCTGGGCGTAGAGCGGCATGCCGGCCTCGTCCAGCGGCCCGACGATCCGGTCGTACACCGCGCGCAGCCGGCTGATCGCCGTGAACAGCCCGAGGCCCCCGCCGCCCGCCGCCTGGAACAGCGAGCGGTAGGCGGCGGCCACCTGCCCCAGGTCGTCCTTGCGCACGTCGGTGACCACCATCACCCGCGTGCGGTTGGGATAGTCGAAGGGCGAGGGCACCTGCGCGCGGATCGCCGGCTTCGGCAGGTGGGAGGCGCCGCAGCGGTCCTCCGCCGCCTGCCAGTCCATCGTGACGTCGCCCGTGCCGTCGGTCAGCGTGGCCGACGTGACGACCATCCCATGCGCCGGCCCGGCCAGCGCCTCGGCAAACGGCACCGTCGGGTCCACCCAATGCCGGTAGAGCCCAACGTCCACGTCGCGTCCGTCGATGCGCTCCACCGCGAACCAGTCCACGAACTGCGGCGGGGTCTCCACGGCCAGGGTCTTCAGCATCGACCGCCACGCCTCGACCGTCAGCACGCCGCGCCGGGTCAGGCTGCGGGCCATGGCGTCGATGCGCCGGCGCTGGTCGCTGTCCAGTTCCGCCGTTTCGTCCTCCAGCCGGGCGGCCAGCCGCTTCGATAGCCCCTCCAGCGGTTCCGACAGGCGGACCAGAGCCCCTTCCAGCGCCGCCGCCGCGTCGAGCAGACCGTCCACCGGGTAGGCCTTGTCGGCCTCCAGGCTGTAGGGGCCGCCCTGCCCCGCCGTCCGCGCGTAGACCTGATGGCGCGCCGTCAGCAGGAACTTTTCGGTCGGCCCCTGCGGGTTGTCCGCCGCCAGCCGCGCCGCCCAGCCTTCCGCCGGCAGCACGCGGGCGCCCATCAGCACGGCGTCCAGCAGTTCCTGCGCGCGCTCGTCGTCGGCGACCAAATCCTCGATGCGGCGTTTGAGGCCCCGCGCGCGGCTGCGCCCGGTCTCCTCCGCGCCCAGCAGCCAGCGCCGCAGCTCCTGCGTCTCGCGGCCCGTCAGGTGTCCGGCGAAGGCGCTGTCGGCCGCGTCGAAGACGTGGTGCCCCTCGTCGAAGACATAGCGGGTGGGCAGCGTCGGCTCCTCGCCACCCCCAAGGGCGGCCTGCACCATGACCAGCGCGTGGTTGGCGATGACCACGTCGGCCTTGCGGGCGCGGCGGATGCTCTTCTCGATGAAGCAGCGGGCGTAGTGGTCGCAGGCCGAATAGATGCACTCCCCCCGCCGGTCGGCGAGACCGAGCGTCCGCCCCCGCCCGGCGAGGTCCACCAGCCAGCCCGGAAAGTCGCCGCCCGTCAGGTCGCCGTCCCGCGTCGCCGCCGCCCAGCGCGCCATCAGCCCAACGCCCACGGCCCCAGCACCAGAAACAGATGGCGGCTGCATGGGCATGCCCCGGATGGCCTCCTCCAGGTTCAGCAGGCACAGGTAGTTTTCCCGCCCCTTGCGCAGCACGACCTTGCGCGCCTTGGTCGCCGGGTCGGGGTAGAGGCGGTCCAGCTCCGCGTCGATCTGGTGCTGGAGGTTGCGGGTGTAGGTGGAGATCCACACGGTCCCGCCGTTCTTCTCCGCCCAGACGGTGGCCGGCGCCAGATAGCCCAGCGTCTTGCCGACGCCCGTTCCGGCCTCCGCCAGCACGACGTTCGGCGTGTCGGGGGCGCTGCGCGGGGCGAAGGCGGCGGACACCGCGCTGGAATAGTCGGCCTGCTGCGGGCGCGGCTCCGCCGTCTTGCCGGGCACCATGGCGGAGAGCATCTCGGCCAGCCGTCGCCGCGCCTCCTCCGGCTTCACCGGGTGTTGGGCGGGGGGCGGCTCGGGCGGGCCGTCCTGCCATTCCTTGATGCGCATCCAGACGCGCAGGCCGGCGCGGGCGGCGCCCTTCTCCGGCCCTTCCGGCTTGCCGAGTGCCGCCAGTACGGCCGGTCCCCAAGGCCAGCCGGCGCGCCCCATTTCCCAGGCAAAAGCCACGGGATCGGAAGCGTCCTCCCGCCCCGGCGCGCCCAGCAGACCGAGCAGCCGCCGCACCGCCCGTTGCAGCGCCAGCGCGTCGGCCTCCAGCCCGTCCGGGATGGGCAGGTCCAGCGCCTCCGCCAGCCCGCGCGGGGTCGGCACGCAGAAGCAGGCGGGCTTCACGAAGGCGAACAGCTCCAGCACGTCGAAAGCGGCGAAGGGCTCCACCCCCAGCCGCCGCGCCATGGCCCGCGCATGACAGACCAGCGGCGGCTGTTTGCGCACGCGCATCGCGGCGGCGGCGAGCGACAACTCCTCCACCTCGCCGTCGGAGGTCAGCAGCACGACCTGCCGCGCGCCGGCCACCAGGGCTGGCGCGTCGTCGAGGCTGAAGCTGCGGGCAGGCACCGAAGACAAATCCATGGCGCGCAGTATAGAGGCCCCCGCCCGCCCAAAGCGAGCAAACCCGTGTTGACCTTACGGCCGGTCCCACCCGAGAGTGGCGGCCCGACCATAGGAGACGGAGTGCATGCGGCGCGTCGTGAGGATGATGCTGGCCTTTGCCCTGGCGCTGGCGGCCTTCAGCGTCGGCTGGGCGGCGCTCTACCGCGTCGTCCCGGTGCCTTTCACGCCCCTGATGCTGATCCGCGCCGCCGAGGGTTCGGGGCTGGAGAAGGACTGGCTGCCGCTGTCCGGCATCTCCCCCCACCTCGCCCGTGCGGTCATCGCGTCGGAAGACACGCTGTTCTGCGGCCACGGCGGCTTCGACTGGGCGGCCATCGAGGGCGCCTTCGAGAGCAACGAGGAGGGCGAGCGCCTGAAGGGCGGCAGCACCATCAGCCAGCAGACCGCCAAGAACGCCTTCCTCTGGCCGGACCGCAGCTGGATCCGCAAGGGCGTGGAGGCCTGGTTCACCCTGCTGATCGAGAGCTTCTGGCCCAAGCGCCGCATCCTGGAGGTCTATCTGAACATCATCGAATGGGGCAACGGCGTCTACGGCGCGGAGGCCGCCGCGCGCCACCATTTCCGCAAACCGGCGTCCGCCCTGACCCGCCGCGAGGCCGCCCTGCTCGCCGTCGTGCTGCCCAGCCCGCGCAAGTGGTCGCCGAACCCGCCCGGTGCCTACGTGGCGCGGCGGGCCGGCATCATCGAGCGGCGGATGGCGATCGTGGAGCGCGACGGGCTGGCGGAGTGTGCGCGGTGAACTCCACAATGATTGCAGCCCGCATACCAACGATACGCCATTGACGCAAAAACGAAGCGGACCATATGATGCGTTTGATGGAACGACCGATCGACTGAGGGCCTCGGCCCGACAGCGTTCCCCCGCCGCTCACGCGGTCCACATGGGACATGGGATACCGGGCAACCGGCGAAAAGAGGGCGTCGAGCTAGCCAAGGGCATCGGAAACGATGCCCTTTGGCGTTTCCAGGGCTTGTGGTGCGCTGCTGGGACAGCGGCGACTATCCCGCGTAACGGATCGTTTCTCCCCGAAGCGTCTTGGAAACGATAGTCGCAAACGAGACTTCCGTGCCGATGACCGGCATATTCGTTGGATACGCGCTTTCGACGATCATCTGGAGTTGGTGGCGGATACCATTCCAACGACCCTTGTTTTTCCTCATCGCAAAGAAAATGCGATAGTCCCGCCCATCATCCAGTTTGATACGCCCATCGAAGGTCATGTAATTCCGCTTCTCAGGCGTCAGGAAACATTTGTGGTTCGCCACGCCCGAGATGAGCGTCGGCAGCCCTTCCGAAAGGCCGTATCGCTCTGCATCGAATACGCGGCGGCGGTGATGGTCGAGAACAACCATACTTCCACAGTGAACGTCATCACGAAATGACGAGGTCCAGCAGTGACTGGTAAAAGACACAAGAATCTTTACAACTTCCCCTTTGGGAAGAAGGACCTGAAACACAAAGGGTATCAGGTGCTCGACCTCGATGTCGGTATCGGCCGCTTCGGTCAAAGAAACGGGTTGGTTATCCCGGTCCCAAAGCTGGCCGTTCTCATCGATCCGGTACGGAAAATGCGCCATTAAAATTCGCCGGCCGCCCAATTCCCCGATCCACCCCACATCCCGGAGGCGCACAGGCGGCCTGTCGCGGCAAAGGCATCACGCCAGCGTCAATCCATCATTGTCGGTTGAGTGTCAAGGCAGCACACACAATCCAGAAAAATTGCGGCGCTCGCGCCCCCTCACGCCCCACCCCCCGCCATCCGCAAACTCACCACCCCCGCGACGATCAGCAGAATCCCGGTGAGCTTCAGCAGGCTGACCGACTCCCCGAACACCCAGACGCCGATCGCCGCGACGGCGGCCGTGCCGACCGCGGACCAGACCGCGTAGGCGACGCCCACCTCGATCTCCTTCAGCGCCTGGGCCAGCAGCGCGAAGGCCGTCAGATAGCAGGCCGTCACCGCCAGGGCGGGCCACAGGCGCGTCATCCCGTCGGACATCTTCAGGGAGACGGTGCCCACGATCTCGAACGCGATGGCGAAGGACAGGTACAGCCAGCTCATTCCGGTTCCCAGAAGGACGATCCCCGCAGAAATCTGCGCGCACGGAGCGCGCCGGGCAAGCGCGGGACTGCGTTGCGTTTTGTCGGCCGGTTGACGCGCGGCCCGGTCCGCCCTAGGGTCCCTGCCTTTCCACGGTTTTATTCGAGTTTGAAGGGGCTCTACCATGACCGGCGAGCGGGAATTGGCGTTGCAGGCGAAGGCGTGGCCGTTCGAGGAGGCGCGCAAACTGGTCGCGCGCTTCGCGAAAGAGCCGCCGGCCAAAGGCTACGTCCTGTTCGAGACCGGCTACGGCCCGTCGGGCCTGCCGCACATCGGCACCTTCGGCGAGGTGGCGCGCACCACCATGGTCCGTCAGGCCTTCCAGCGGATGAGCGACATCCCCACCAAGCTCTTCTGCTTCTCCGACGACATGGACGGACTGCGCAAGGTCCCGGACAACATCCCGAACAAGGAGCTGGTGGCCGCCAACCTCGGCAAGCCGCTGACCCAGGTGCCCGACCCGTTCGGCACGCACGAGAGCTTCGGCGCGCACAACAACGCGCGCCTGCGCGCCTTCCTCGACAGCTTCGGCTTCGAGTACGAGTTCCAGTCCTCCACCGACTGGTACAAGTCCGGCCGCTTCGACCAAGCGCTGCTGGGCGTCCTGCGGAACTACGACGCGATCATGGCGGTGATGCTGCCCACGCTCGGCGAGGAGCGTCAGCAGACCTACAGCCCCTTCCTGCCCGTGTCCCCGACCTCCGGCCGCGTGCTCCAGGTCCCGGTGCTGGAGCGCAACGTGGACGCCGGCACCATCGTCTTCCAGGACGAGGACGGGAAGAAGGTCGAGGTTCCCGTCACCGGCGGCCACGTCAAGCTTCAGTGGAAGCCCGACTGGGGCATGCGCTGGTACGCGCTGGGCGTCGACTATGAAATGTACGGCAAGGATCTGATCCCGTCGGCCGAGCTGGCCGGCAAGATCGTCAACATCCTCGGCGGCACCGCGCCGCAGGGTTTCAATTACGAGCTGTTCCTGGACGACAAGGGCCAGAAGATCTCCAAGTCCAAGGGCAACGGCCTGACCATGGAGGAGTGGCTGGCCTACGCCCCGCCGGAGAGCCTCGCCCTCTACATGTTCCAGAAGCCGAAGTCGGCCAAGCGCCTGTATTTCGACGTGATCCCGCGCGCGGTGGACGAGTATCTGGCCTTCGTCGCCAAGCTGCCCGTGGAGGAGCCGGCCAAGCAGCTGGAGAACCCGGCCTGGCACATCCACAACGGCAAGGCCCCGGCCGTCCGCTCCGACGTGTCCTTCAACCTGCTGCTGAACCTCGCCGGTGCGGCGAACGCCGAGACCAAGGACGTGATGTGGGGCTTCATCAGCCGCTACGCGCCCGAGGCGACGCCGGAGAACAGCCCCTTCCTGGACAAGCTGGTCGGCTACGCCGTCCGCTACTACCAGGATCAGGTGAAGCCGACGAAGCAGTACCGCGCCCCCACCGACGCCGAGCGCGCCGCGTTGGAGGACCTGCTGACGCGGCTGGACGCCATCCCCGCCGGTGCGGCGGGCGACGTGATCCAGAACGAGGTCTTCGCCGTCGGCAAGGAGCACGGCTTCACCGAACTGCGCGCGTGGTTCCAGGCGCTGTACGAGGTGCTGCTGGGCCAGACGACCGGTCCGCGCATGGGCTCCTTCATCCAGCTCTACGGTCTGAACGAGACCAAGGCGCTGATCCGCGAAAAGCTGGGTGCCTGACGAACTTCCCTCGTTGTTGGCTTTTCCATTGTTGGCCGGACCACATATCCGTGTGGCCCGGCCAATTCTATTTCAGCCGCAACAACGAGCCAGTCTTCGCGCCCGGCTCATTTCGGACGCAACTGTGCCGGCCCGCGATCGTTCGGGATTTCAGCAATCAATTTCTCTGCCTCGAAGCGGGCAAACCACCGAATTCCTGCCCACACCCTAGGCAAACAACCTGAAACTCCCCCGTTGCCATGCGCATACCGCACTGCACCAATTCCAACTTGGTATTACCAAGCTCCCGCTTCAGGGCATAATATCTGGGCTCGTTACTGCTTTTGCAGTGCGTTTCCTCCCTAAACTCTCAAGGCCGCGCCTCCTAATGGGCTGCGGCCTTTTTTCTTTCCGCGCCGCAGCATGCGCCACTTGAGCCCGCCCCGTGACACCTTCCTCGCGACACATTCCTCGTGACAAGACGCGCGCATTAGCCGCCCATTAACCGGCGCGTCGTTGGATGGTCGCATGACCGCTCGCACGCTCATCCAGCCGCCTCCCGCTCCCCGGGAGGACCCGAACGAGGGCGTGGCGCCGGAGCTGCTGGGCTACCTGTTCGACGAGGCCTCCGCCGCTCCCCGCGCCATTCCGCCGGTGGAACAGCCGTGCCCGCCGCCCTCCCGCCAAGACCAATCCCGCGCGGTGGCCCGTCGCGTCGGCGACGCGCTGATCGAGTCGCGGCTGGCCGGCATGGGTGACGCGGACGTACGCGCGACCCTGGCGCGCAAGCTGTGCCGCCTCCTGCCCGACCTGCCGGCGGATGGCGACGACCGGGTGACCACCGTCGCCCTGCGGGCGCTGGAGCAGCTGGCCCGCGACCATGTGACGCGCGTGCGCGCGGCGCTCGCCTCCGCCGTGAAAGACGTCGCCTGCGCGCCGCCCGAGGTCGTGCGCAGGCTGGCCAGCGACGTGGAGCGTTCGGTGGCGGAGCCGGTCCTGCGCTGCTGCGCCGCGCTGACCGACGCCGACCTGCTGGCGGTCATCGCCACCCAGCCCGAGGGCTGGGCGCTGTCGGCCATCTCTGGGCGCGCCCATGTCAACGCGCCAATCTCCGATGCGATCGTCGGCACAGGCCACGCCGAGGCCACGGGCGTCCTGCTCGACAACACCGGCGCCATCATCCCCGAAGACACGCTGGAACGGCTGGTCGAAGGGTCCGCCCGGAACCCGGACTGGCAGCCGAAGCTCGCCCGGCGGCCCGTCCTGCCCCGCCGTCTTGCCCTGCGGCTGGCCGATTTCGTGGACGTCACGGTCATGGACGTGCTGCGCCGCCGCCCCGACTTCGACGAGGCCACGGTGGCGGAGGTCGTCGCCGTGACCCGGCGCCGCGTCGATTGGGTGGAGGCGCGGGACCCCGCCGAATCGCCGGAGCGCCGGGCCATCCGGCTGCACCGTCACGGGGCGCTCGATGAAACGGTCGTGGGCGACGCCCTGTCCTGGGACGAGGGGGCGTTCGTGCGCGCCGCGCTGGCCCTGCGCGCCGCGGTTCATCCCGCCCTGGTGGACGAAATCCTGGCCTCCGGCGACGCCCGCGCGGTGACGGCGCTGGTCTGGCGGGCCGGCTGTTCCATGCGCTGCGCCATGCAGGTGCAGACGCGCGTCGCCGGCATCCCGCCGCGCGCCGTGCTCAACGCGCGCCAGGGCACCGGCTTCCCGCTCACCCCACCCGAGATGGTCCGCCTGCTGTCCCGCTACGGCGTGAAGCCGTAAGCCGTCACTGGATCGGAACGGGCTGGGCCTGGGCCGGGCGCCGCCCCGTCCGGCGCTGGGTGCCGTCGGCCGGCGCCGCCGTCGGGCCGCCGCCCACACCCGGCTGCCCCATGTCGTAGGGGCCGTTCACCCTTGAAACGTCGCTCATCTTCGGCGGCGTGACGATCGGTTCGCCGGTGCCCGCGTCGAACTGGATCACCGCGCTCTGGCGCACCTTTTCACAGACGGTCCGCTTCTGGACGATCGCCGGATCGGCGGAGCCGTCGAGGGTCACCAGCGGCAGCACCCACCCGCTGCGCTCGTCGGCCGGGATGGAGGTGAAGACGTAGTTCAGCACCGGGCGGCAGTAGGACTCCGCCGCCGACGGCTGCGCGTCGATCACGGGGGCCGCCGCCAGCGCGGCGTCGAAGTCTGCGACGGTTTGTCCCAGCGCGCCGCCGGCGCCCCCCAGCGCCAGGGGAAGGGCCAGGGGCAGCGATAGCAGAAAAGCCGGTGCGAAGCGGGGCATGAGCATCCTCTCAGCTCGGAAGGAATGTCCTGAAAGCGATAAAAAATATTCCAGATCGCGGAACGAACGCCAGATTCTTGTTTGCGGTTCCGCCCTTTCGCCGTAATCGATGCACAGTTTCGGACCCATGCTTGCGGTCACGCTTGCCCTCGGGCCGGAATCGCGCTAGGAACCGGCCTTGAAATCTCAGGGCGCTGGATCCCTAGGACGCTTGACTCAATCGGTTCTGTCCTCCGCTGAATGGGGGACGCTCACGCTTAGGGAACGCTCCATGGCTCGCAAGAAGATTGCGCTCGTCGGTGCCGGCCAGATTGGCGGCACGCTGGCTCTGCTCGCCGCCCAGAAGGAACTCGGCGACGTCGTTCTGTTCGACATCGCGGAAGGCATGCCGGAAGGCAAGGCCCTCGACCTGGCCGAGACCGCGCCGGTCGAAGGCTTCAACGCCAAGCTCAGCGGCGGCAACGACTACTCGGTCATCGAGGGCGCCGACGTCGTGATCGTCACCGCCGGCGTGCCGCGCAAGCCGGGCATGAGCCGCGACGATCTGATCGGCATCAACACCGGCGTCTGCAAGACCGTCGGCGAAGCCATCAAGAAGTACTGCCCGAACGCCTTCGTCATCGTCATCACGAACCCGCTGGACGTGATGGTGTGGGTGCTGCAGCAGGCTTCCGGCCTGCCGCCGGAGCGCGTGGTCGGCATGGCCGGCGTGCTCGACTCGGCCCGCTTCCGCTACTTCCTGGCCGCCGAGTTCAAGGTGTCGGTCGAGGACGTCACCGCCTTCGTGCTGGGCGGCCACGGCGACACGATGGTCCCGCTCGTCCGCTACTCGACCGTTGCCGGCATCCCGCTGCCGGATCTGGTCAAGATGGGCTGGACCACGCAGGAGAAGCTGGACGCCATCGTGCAGCGCACCCGTGACGGCGGCGCTGAGATCGTCAAGCTGCTGAAGACCGGCTCGGCCTTCTACGCCCCGGCCGCGTCCGCCATCCAGATGGCCGAGTCCTACCTGAAGGACCAGAAGCGCGTCGTTCCGGTCGCCGCCTACCTGACCGGCCAGTACGGCCAGAACGACATCTACGTCGGCGTCCCGACGATCATCGGCGCCGGCGGCGTCGAGAAGATCATCGAGATCGAGCTGTCCGCCGAAGAGAAGAAGATGTTCGACCACTCCGTCGACGCTGTGAAGCAGCTCGTCGAGGTGGTCAAGAAGCAGGAGGCTGAGAAGGCCGCCTCCTAAGGCTCCTTCTCGTCGCCTGCGCGCTTGCCTGCGGCTTTATTGCCTGGGGCGGACGGTATGAAGCCGCCGCCCCGGGTGGTAAAGTGCCCGCGGCCCTGCTCGCCCGACGGCGAATGCCCCCTCTTCGGATCTTCGCCCCGGCGCGCAGCCAGGCAGGAAACGCCTGCTTTTATTCGCCCATCGTCAGCCGACCAAAAAAACAGATGGACGCCCGATGAATATCCATGAATACCAGGCCAAAGGCCTGCTGAAGAAGTACGGCGTCGCGGTTCCCCGCGGCGGCGTCGCCTACACGCCCCAGGAAGCCGAGACCGTCGCCCGCGAGCTGGGCGGCCCGGTGTGGGTCGTCAAGTCGCAGATCCACGCCGGCGGCCGTGGCGCCGGCCGCTTCAAGGACAACCCCGAGGGCAAGGGCGGCGTCCGCGTCGTCAAGTCCATCGAAGAGGTCGGCAAGAACGCCGGCGAGATGCTGGGCCATGTCCTGGTGACCAAGCAGACCGGTCCCGAGGGCAAGGAAGTCAAGCGCATCTACGTCGAGGAAGGCGCGGACATCAAGCGCGAGCTTTACCTCGGCCTGCTGACCGACCGCGCGTCGGGCCGCGTCACCATCATCGCCTCGACCGAAGGCGGCATGGAGATCGAGGAAGTCGCCGCCAAGCACCCGGAAAAGATCATCAAGGTCAACATCGACCCGGTGACCGGCGTGCAGGGCTACCACACCCGCAAGGTCGCCTTCGGCCTGGGCCTGGAAGGCAAGCAGGTCAGCGCCGCCGCCAAGTTCATCACGGCCGCCTATCAGGCCTTCGTGGACCTGGACTGCGCCATCGTCGAGATCAACCCGCTGATCGTCACCGGCGCCGGTGACATCCTGGCGCTCGACGCCAAGATGAGCTTCGACGACAACGCGCTGTTCCGCCACAAGGACGTGGAAGAGCTGCGCGACGAGGCCGAAGAGGATCCGGCGGAGATCGAGGCGGCCAAGCACAGCCTCAACTACGTCAAGCTCGACGGCAACATCGGCTGCATGGTGAACGGCGCCGGCCTGGCGATGGCCACCATGGACATCATCAAGCTGTACGGCGGCGAGCCGGCCAACTTCCTCGACGTCGGCGGCGGCGCCACGAAGGAGCGCGTCACCGCGGCCTTCAAGCTGATCCTGTCCGACCCGAACGTCGAAGGCATCCTGGTCAACATCTTCGGCGGCATCATGCGCTGCGACGTCATCGCCGAAGGCGTTGTCGCCGCTGCCCGTGAAGTGCACCTGCACGTTCCGCTGGTCGTCCGACTGGAAGGCACGAACGTCGAGCTGGGCAAGAAGATCCTCAGCGAGTCCGGTCTGCCGATCCTGTCGGCCGACAACCTCGCCGACGCCGCCGAGAAGGTGGTCAAGGCCGTGAAGGAGGCCGCGTAAGATGGCTGTTCTCGTCGATAAGAACACGAAGGTGATCTGCCAGGGCTTCACCGGAGCCCAGGGCACCTTCCATTCCGAGCAGGCGATCGCCTACGGCACCAAGATGGTCGGCGGCGTCACCCCGGGTAAGGGCGGCACCAAGCACCTCGACCTGCCGGTGTTCGACACCGTCGCCGACGCCGTGGAGAAGACGGGCGCCAACGCCTCGGTCATCTACGTGCCGCCGCCGTTTGCGGCCGACGCCATCCTGGAGGCCATCGACGCCGAGATCCCGCTGGTGGTCTGCATCACCGAGGGCATCCCGGTCCTGGACATGGTCCGCGTCAAGCGCGCCCTGACCAACTCCAAGACCCGCCTGATCGGCCCGAACTGCCCCGGCATCATCACGCCGGACGAGTGCAAGATCGGCATCATGCCGGGCCACATCCACAAGCGCGGCAAGATCGGCATTGTCTCCCGTTCGGGCACGCTTACCTATGAAGCGGTGGCGCAGACGACCGCGGCGGGCCTGGGCCAGACCACCTGCATCGGCATCGGCGGCGACCCGGTCAACGGCACCAACTTCGTGGACAGCCTGGAGCTGTTCCTGAAGGATCCGGAGACCGAAGGCATCATCATGATCGGCGAAATCGGCGGCGACGCCGAGGTCAAGGGCGCGGAGTTCATCAAGGACTCCGGCACCAAGAAGCCGGTCGTCGGCTTCATCGCCGGCCGCACCGCTCCTCCGGGCCGCCGCATGGGCCACGCCGGCGCGGTGATCTCCGGCGGCAACGACACCGCCGACTTCAAGATCGAGTTCATGAAGAGCGCCGGCATCGCCGTGGCCGACAGCCCGGCCAGCCTGGGCTCCACCATGCTCAAGATCTTCAAGGGCTGATAAGCCGAAACGGCGGGGGGCTCCGCCTCCCGCTGGCCTGGCCATAGGGTTGACGGCTCTTGGATCCCACCGTTCCGGGGTCCAGGGGCCGTCGGCTCCTCCGGTCAAAGACAAATAAAAATCATCTCAGAGGGAACCGGGCGAAACGCCCGAGGCAATGACATGTCGGCTAATCTGGAGAAGACCTCGTTCCTGTTCGGCTCGAACGCCGAATATGTCGCCGAGCTGTACGCGCGCTTCCTGAAGGACCCCTCCTCGGTGGATCCGAGCTGGAACGGCTTCTTCAAGGAGCTGGACGACGACTCGCGCGCCGTGCTCGATGAGCTGAACGGCCCGTCCTGGAGCCTGGAGGACGGCCTGCTCGGCAACGGCACGCTGGACCCCGTCGCGGCGTCGCTCGAAAGCGGCCCCGGCAACGGCCTGGTGGCGGGCAACGGCAACGGCGGCCTCGTCGCCCATGCCCAGCAGGTGTACGGCGGCATCAGCCACCAGCAGCTCCGCGCGGCCACGCTGGACAGCATCCGCGCCCTGATGCTCATCCGCGTCTACCGCGTGCGCGGCCACATGAACGCGCATTTCGACCCGCTGGGTCTTGAGAAGCGCGAGCCGCACCCGGAACTGGATCCGGCGACCTACGGCTTCGGCCCGGGCGACATGGACCGCCCGATCTTCCTGAACTACTCGCTGGGCCTGGAGACGGCGACGCTCCGCCAGATCCTCGACATCCTGCAGAAGACCTACTGCGGGAACATCGGCGTCGAGTTCATGCACATCCAGGACCCGGAAGAGAAGGCCTGGATCCAGGAGCGCATCGAGGGCGGACGCAACCACACCGAATTCACGGTGAACGGCAAGCGCGCCATCTACGAGCGCCTGATCGCCGCCGAGGGCTTCGAGAAGTTCCTGCAGCTGAAGTACACCGGCACCAAGCGCTTCGGCCTTGAGGGCGGCGAGTCGATGATCCCCGCGCTGGAGCAGATCCTGAAGCGCGGCGGCCAGCTCGGCCTTCGGGAAGTCGTCGTCGGCATGGCCCACCGTGGCCGTCTGAACGTGCTGACCAACTTCATGGGCAAGCCCTTCGCCGCCGTCTTCTCGGAGTTCCAGGGCAACCCGTCCAGCCCGCAGGACGTGCAGGGCTCGGGCGACGTCAAGTACCACCTGGGCACCTCGTCGGACCGCGACTTCAACGGCAACATCGTCCACCTGTCGCTGACCGCCAACCCCTCGCACCTGGAGTGGGTGAACCCGGTCGTGCTGGGCAAGGTGCGCGCCAAGCAGGCGCAGCGCCACGACCTGGAGCGCGAGCAGGTGATGGGCGTGCTGATCCACGGTGACGCGGCCTTCGCCGGCCAAGGCATCGTGGCCGAGACGCTGGGCCTGTCGGAGCTGCGCGGCTACCGCACCGGCGGCACCATGCACTTCATCATCAACAACCAGATCGGCTTCACGACGAACCCGCAGTACTCGCGGTCGGGCGTGTACTGCTCCGACATGGCGAAGATGGTGCAGGCGCCGATCTTCCACGTGAACGGCGACGATCCGGAATCGGTCGTCCACGTCAGCCGCATCGCCACGGAGTTCCGGCAGAAGTTCAAGCGCGACGTCGTGATCGACATGGTGTGCTACCGCCGCCACGGTCACAACGAGGGCGACGAGCCGGGCTTCACCCAGCCGCTGATGTACAAGAAGATCCGTTCCCACGCGACCACGCGCGAGCTGTACGCCAAGCAGCTGGTCGAGGAGAACGTCCTCACCCAGGCCGAGTCCGACCAGATGGTCCAGGACTTTATGAAGAAGCTGGAAGGTGAGTTCGAAGCGGCCAACTCCTTCAAGCCGAACAAGGCCGACTGGCTGGAAGGCAAGTGGACCGGCCTGGAAGCCGCCCAGACCGACGACGAGCGCAAGGGCAACACCGGCGTCGCGCTCGACATCCTCCGGGAAGTCGGCGCCAAGCTGTGCGAATACCCGAAGGACTTCGCGATCAACCCGAAGATCGCCCGCCAGCTGGAGGCCAAGAAGAAGTCGCTGGAATCCGGCGAGGGCATCGACTGGTCCACGGCGGAGGCGCTCGCCTACGGCACGCTTCTGGTCGAGGGCAACGGCGTCCGCCTGTCGGGCCAGGACTCCGGCCGCGGCACCTTCTCGCACCGCCACGCGGTGATGTACGACCAGAACACCGAGGCCAAGTACATCCCGCTGAACCACCTGCGCGCCGACCAGGGTCCGTTCGAAGTGCACGACAGCCCGCTGTCGGAAGCCGCCGTGGTGGGTTTCGAATACGGCTACACGCTCGCCGAGCCGCACAGCCTGACCCTGTGGGAAGCGCAATTCGGCGACTTCGCCAACACCGCCCAGACCATCATCGACCAGTTCATCTCGTCGGGTGAGTCGAAGTGGCTGCGCATGTCCGGCCTCGTCATGCTGCTGCCGCACGGCTATGAGGGCCAGGGTCCGGAGCACTCCTCGGCCCGTCCGGAGCGCTTCCTGCAGATGTCGGCCGAGGACAACTGGCAGATCTGCAACCTGACCACCCCGGCGAACCTGTTCCACGCCTTCCGCCGCCAGATCCGCCGGCCGTTCCGCAAGCCGCTGATCCTGTTTACGCCGAAGTCGCTGCTGCGCCACAAGCTGTGCGTCTCCAACCTGTCGGAACTGGCGACGGGCACGCACTTCCGCCGCGTGATCGGCGAGACGGCGACGGACCTGCTGCCGGCCGAGCAGATCCGCCGCGTCGTGGTCTGCACCGGCAAGGTCTACTACGACCTGCTGCAGGAACGCACGACGCGCGGCATCAAGGACGTCGCGATCCTGCGCCTGGAGCAGCTCTACCCGTTCCCGCGCTCGGCCCTCACCGAGGAGTTCGCCAAGTACCCGAACGCCGAGGTCGTGTGGTGCCAGGAAGAGCCGGAAAACCAGGGCTACTGGACCTTCGTCGACCGCCGCCTGGAAGGCAGCCTGACCTCGATCGAGCACAAGGCGCGCCGTCCCAGCTACGCCGGCCGTCCGGCCGCCGCGTCGCCGGCCACCGGCCTTCTGAAGCGCCACAACCAGGAGCAGGCCAAGCTTCTGGAAGACGCGCTGATCATCCGCTGACCCACGCCCAAGCGTAAAACAAGAAAGAACGAGAGGAACTTATGGCTACCGAAATCAAGGTCCCCACGCTGGGCGAGTCGGTCTCCGAGGCCACCGTCGCCCGTTGGCTGAAGCAGGTCGGCCAGCCGGTCGCCGCCGACGAACCGCTGGTCGAGCTGGAAACCGACAAGGTCACGCTTGAGGTCAACGCGCCGGCCGCCGGCACGCTGGTCGAGATCGTCGCCGCGGACGGCGCCAATGTCGGCGTCGGCGCCCTGCTGGGCGTTCTGGGCGAGGCCGGCGCTGCCGTCGCCGCCCCGGCGAAGGCCGCGGCTCCGGCCGCCGCTGCTCCGGCCCCCGCGGTTGCGGCCCCGGCTCCGGCCGGTGCCGGCGCCGCCGTGGCCGACGCCGGCCCGGCCGCCCGCAAGCTGATCGAGGAAAAGGGCCTCGACGCCTCGCAGATCGCCGGATCCGGCAAGGGCGGGCGTGTCACCAAGGGCGATGTGATCGATCATGTCGCCAAGCCGGCGGCTGCCCCGGCCGCCGCTCCGGCCCCGGCCCCGCAGAAGTACCAGTGGACCGCCGGCACCGCCGGTGACCGTCCGCGCGCCGCCCAGGAAGAGCGCGTGCGCATGACCCGCCTGCGCCAGCGCATCGCGGAGCGCCTGAAGGAAGCCCAGAATAGCGCCGCCATGCTGACCACCTTCAACGAGGTGGACATGACCAACGTCATGGCGCTGCGCAACGAGTACAAGGACTACTTCGAGAAGCGCCACAAGGTGCGTCTCGGCTTCATGTCCTTCTTCGTGAAGGCCGCCATCCAGGCGCTGAAGGAGATCCCGGCCGTCAACGCCGAGATCGACGGCACCGACATCGTCTACAAGAACTACTACGACATCGGCGTCGCCGTCGGCACGCCGAATGGCTTGGTGGTTCCGATCGTCCGCGACGCCGACAAGATGGGCTTCGCCGACATCGAGGGCAAGATCGGCGAGTTGGGCAAGAAGGGCCGTGACGGCAAGCTCTCCATGGAAGAGCTGACCGGCGGCACCTTCACCATCTCCAATGGCGGCGTCTACGGCTCGCTGATGTCGACCCCGATCATCAACCCGCCGCAGTCGGCCATCCTCGGCATGCACAAGACCATGGACCGCGCGGTCGTGGTCAACGGCAAGGTCGAAGTCCGCCCGATGATGTACCTGGCCCTGTCCTACGACCACCGCATCATCGACGGCAAGGAAGCGGTCACCTTCCTCGTCCGCATCAAGGAATGCATCGAGGACCCGCGCCGCCTGCTGCTGGACGTCTGATAAGGGTCACGTGGGAGGGCACCGCCCTCCCACATCTCCTGCATCTCTTGAAGAGGCGCCGCAAGGCGCCTTTTCTTTTGGAAAATGCCTACGTAGGTTGGGCCAAGCGCCAGCGCGGCCCAACACCACGGAGCGGACCCTATGCGTTACCGCCGTGACCGCACCCCCGGCGGAACCTATTTTTTCACGGTCGTGACACAGGACCGGCGCCCGCTTTTCGCCGACCCGCAATTCGTCGACCTGCTTCGGGGAGCGTTCCGCGCGGTCCGTGCCCGTCACCCGTTCACCATCGATGCCATCGTTGTCCTTCCCGATCACCTCCACACGATTTGGACTCTGCCTGAAGGCGATGCTGGCTATGATGTCCGCTGGAATCAGCTGAAGGGCTGGCTCTCAAAACGTTGCCCAGAATCCATTTGCGACTCCACGCTATCCAACCGGAGGGCAAGACGAGAAAAATCCATCTGGCAACGCCGATATTGGGAACACCGCATTCGGGACGAGCAGGATTTGGCCGCGCACATGCACTACATTCACTGGAACCCGGTGAAGCACGGCCTTGTCGCCTCTG
The DNA here is from genome assembly GCF_053470405.2 of Azospirillum mesophilum. NCBI lineage: Bacteria > Pseudomonadati > Pseudomonadota > Alphaproteobacteria > Rhodospirillales > Azospirillaceae > Azospirillum > Azospirillum mesophilum. The sequence goes on along the minus strand of NZ_JBPXMQ020000001.1, from coordinate 158,003 downwards.
CCTCCGAATGGCCTTATTCATCCTTTCACGCCTGTGTTCGGCGGGGACTTTACTCTCCGGAATGGTCGCCTTCTTCGCCACCATCCGTGCCCGGTTCGGAGAACTGAAGCCGATTTCGCGCAACGGGTGTTGGGCCGCCCTTCGGTTGGCCCAACCTACGGCGAAGCTCTTACGGCCGCCTCACACCAGCGCCGCAGCGGCCACCATTGCCGCCGTTTCGCCCGGCTTGACGATGCGGCTGGCGGGCAGTCGGGCGGTCATGGTGGTGCCCACACCCGGTTCGCTGGCGCAGGTCAGCGAGCCTCCGTGCAGTTCCATCAGGTTCTTGGAGATGGACAGGCCCAGCCCGGTGCCCTCGAACTGGCGGCTGGCGGTGTTGTCGGCCTGGCGGAAGGGTTGGAACAGATGTTCCATGAAGTCCTTCGGGATGCCGATGCCGGTGTCGGCGACCGACACGGCGAGGCTGCCATCCTCCTCGATCCGGGACGACACCGTGACGCTGCCGCCGGCCGGCGTGAACTTCACGGCGTTGGACAGCAGATTCAGGATCACCTGCTTGAAAGCGCGGCGGTCCACCCAGACCGTGGGGAGCCCCCCGCCGGAGGCGTTGCACAGCTCCACCCCGTTGTCCTTGGCGCGGTCGCGGACCATCATCAGGCACTGCGGTAGCGCCTCGCAGGGGTCGATGACCTCCTCGTTCAACTCGTAGCGGCCGGATTCGATCTTCGACATGTCCAGCACGGCGTTCACGATGTCCAGCAGGTGCTTGCCGCTGTCGTGGATGTCCTTGGCGCAGGATTTCTGCCGCTCGTTGAGCTTGCCGAAGAACTCGCTGTCCAGAATTTCGGAAAAGCCGATGATGGCGTTCAGCGGGGTGCGCAGCTCGTGGCTCATGTTCGCCAGGAATTCGGACTTGGCGCGGTTGGCCATTTCCGCCTGGCTCTTGGAGGCGAGCAGTTCGGCTTCCTGCTGCTTGCGCTTGGTGATGTCGCGGATGACACCAACGAAGACGCGCGGGCCGCCCGGCTCGGCGCCCTCCCCGCCCGTGACGTCCAGACGCAGCTCGCTCACGGCCAAGTTCATGGGGAAGGTGCTGCCGTCGCGGCGACGCGCCACCACCTCGCGGTCGTTGCCGATGATGCGCGATCCGCTGTCGGGGCGGTAGCCGGCCATGGCCCGGTCATGCTCGGCGTGAAAGGACTCCGGCAGCAGGATGTTGACACTTTTTCCCACCACCTCCGCTTCCAGGTAACCGAACATCCGCTCGGCCGCGGGGTTGAAGGTCTCGATGCGGCCGCGGGCGTCGATGGTCACCACGGCGTCCACCATGGATTCCAGGATGCCCCGGATGCGCCGTGACGCGCGCGCCAGCGTCGCCTGATCCTGGTCGCGCCGGGCCTGCTGCCGTTCCACGTACCAGGTCAGGACAGCGATGGCCGCCGTCATCGCCAGCGCCATCAGCGTCCACACCAGACTGTCGCGCCGCCACTCCGCCAGGGCGTCGGCCTTCGGAAGGGTGGTGACGACTGTGAAGGGGTAGTCGCGCATGCGGCGGAAGCTGGCGATGCTCGGGCTGCCGGCGAGCGGAAGAACCGTGTCCAGCGTGCCTTCCCGCCGGCTCTGGACCACGGCCTGGATGTCCGGCCATTCGCGCAGGTGCGTCAGGCGCCGCCCGGTCTCCACCAGCGGCCGGTGCAGCAGGATCACCCCGTCGTCCAGGGCCAGCGTGACCGTGCCTCTCAGCCCCGGTCGCATGCTTTCAAGGCTGCGTCCCAGCCTCAGGGGGTTGATCATCGCCACGATCACGCCGCCGAAGCTGCCATCCGGGCGGTTCCAGCGCCGGCTCATCGGAATCACGTCCGTGCCCGGAACAACGCGGCTGGGAATCGGCGACCCGATGTAGAGCCCGTCCCCCTCGGCCCCGTCGTGACGCTGGTGGAACGCGAAATAGCCCCGGTCGGCCACGCTGAAGGTCGGCGGAGTCGTGTTCGCGGAGTGGTGCAGCGTGATGCCCCGCTCGTCCACCACCACCAGCCCGGCGATGGGCGTGATGGCGTCGCGCCGGGCGCGCAGCAGGTCGTGGATCGCCGTGCTGCCCACCGTCCGGCCCTCCGGATGCACATCCAGCACGGCCATCAGGTCGGTCAGCAATTGGTCCACGCCGAACACCGTCCGGACCGCCTGCTCTTCCAGGACGAGGGCGAGGTTGCGGGTCGACTGTTCCGCGGCGTCGATGGACTCGGCATAGTGCTGCCAGATGCCATAGCCGATCATCGCGTTCACCACGGCGATGAAGGCCACCCCCGACGCGCGCATCAGGAAGCGCACCGAGCCCAACGCCTGGAACAGCCGCTCCCCCAATCCGCCCGGGTGCGGCCCGAATTGGTGCGGGGCGGACGGCGGAGGGCTGGAAGGCAGGGACGGCGGAGTCGCGGCGCGATCCGGATTGCGATGGACCATGGCTGCTTGGGCGCTTCCATTGCGGACAGCCACCACCCAGACCGAGGTCGCGGGGCGCCGCCCATTGGCATCAATCTTGCGCGAAATCAATAATGAAAGTTTAACCTTTTGAACACCGAACATCGACCCCTTTCCACGCTCGATTGACTCTTTCCGTCAGGGGATCGCGGCTGTACAAGGGCGTGGGATGGGCTGGCGACGGGGGATGGGCCGATGGAAAGCCAGAAAGACCGCAAAACCGCGATCCTGGCCGAAACGCTGTCGTCGCTGTGGGCGGAGGTCGACCCCGGCGTGCGGGCCCGCGTGACGGCCATCGCCGCGGCCGACGCCGACGCCATCTCCGACACCTTCTACGCGGTCCTGCTCGACCGGCCGGACAGCAACGCCTTCCTCAGCCACGCCCTGGTGCAGGAACGGTTGCGCCCGTCCCTCGCGCGCTGGCTGCGCAACCTGTTCAGCGCGTCGGCCGACACCGAGATCGCGGCGGTGCTGGAGCAGAACTACCAGGTCGGCCTGATCCACGCGCGCATCAACATCCCGCTGACGCTGGTCAACGCGGGCATGCGCATCATCAAGAAGGAGATGGCGGCGCGGCTTCTGGATTCGGACCTCAGCCGATCCCAGACCGGCGGGGCCATCCTGTTCGTCAGCGAGGTGCTGGACACCGTGCTGGACAACATGCACGAGGCCTATCTGGGCGACCTTCTGGGCAACGTGCGGCACCAGCAGTCGCTGAAGATGTTCATGACCGGCCAGAACCTGGCGCTGGAGGGGGAACGGCTGAAGTCTTCCCTGTTCGACTGGCTGCGCAACGCGGTGGTGGCCTTCTACGCGCACGAGGACAGCAACCGCGCCGACCCGCCGGCCATCGAATCGTCGGATTTCGGCCTGTGGCTGAACCATAAGGCGGAGCTGACCTTCGGCCGCGCGGCGGAGCTGGACAGCATCCGCGCCCGGACGGAGCGCATCAGCGCCAAGGTCGCCTCCGCCGCCGAGGGCGGTTGGGTCACCCCGGCCTTCGTGAAGGACCTGAACAACGACGTCACCGAGATCGCCTATCTGCTGAGCGCGATCATCGAAAAGGCGATGGAGATCGAAGGCGGGCGCGACCCGCTGACCCGCCTGCTGACGCGGCGCTTCATGCCGTCGATCTTCCAGCGCGAGGTGAACATCAGCCTGCGCCACGGCAAGCCCTTCGCGGTCCTTCTGGTGGACGCCGACCATTTCAAGACCATCAACGACACGCTGGGCCATCAGGCCGGCGACGCGGTGCTTTCCGATCTGGCGGAGCTGCTGCACACCAACGTGCGGGCTGGCGACTTCGTGTTCCGCTACGGCGGGGAGGAGTTCCTGGTCCTGCTGACGGAGATGGACGAACCGTCCCTGCGCGTGAAGTCCGAACGGCTGCGGCAGCTCGTGGCCGAGCACCCCTTCAAGAGCGCGGGGGAAAACGTGCGCGTCACCGCCTCCATCGGCGCGGCGCTGCACGACGGTCATCCCGATTACGAGCACACGGTGCGCCGGGCCGACGCCGCGCTCTACGAGGCCAAGCGGCAGGGCCGCAACCGCGTGGTCATCAGCTGAACAGAGGGCGCCCCTCCGTCCACAGACGTTGCCCCGCGGTGCAGCATCGGCTAGGAAGAAAGCCTCTCCAGCCGAGACTGCGAATCCATGTCTGACGGACCGCTTTCCCTCTATCGCGCCCGCCGCGGCACCGGCACCCTGCGCCCGGATCCGGACCAGGAACTGGCCGCGGAAAAGCTGCAAAGCCTCTACAACGCGCTGAAGGGCTACCGTCCGCAGCCGGCCTCCAGCGGCGCCGGCGGCAGCAAGCTCGGCTGGCTGGAGCGCTTCGGCCTGGGCCGCAGCCGCCCGGAACCGGTGGAGGCGCCGCAGGGACTGTACCTCTACGGCGGCGTGGGCCGGGGCAAGTCCATGCTGATGGACCTGTTCTTCGACACCGCCCCCGTGGACAAGAAGCGCCGCGTCCACTTCCACGAATTCATGCTGGAGGTGCACGAGCGCATCCACCAGCACCGCCAGTCGGGCAAGTCCAAGGGCAAGGACGCCGACGACGCGCTGCCGGAACTGGCCCGCGCGCTGGCCGACGAGGCGTGGCTTCTGTGCTTCGACGAGTTCCACGTCACCAACGTCGTGGACGCGATGATCCTGGGCCGGCTGTTCACCAACCTGTTCGATCTGGGCGTGGTGGTCGTGGCGACCTCCAACTGGCCGCCGGACATGCTCTACAAGGACGGCTTGCAGCGCGAGCTGTTCCTGCCCTTCATCGCGCTGCTGAAGGAAAAGCTGGACGTCCTGGCGCTGGAAGGCCCGACCGACTACCGGCTCGACCGCCTGCAGGGCAAGCCGGTCTATTTCTGGCCGCTCGGCCCCGAATCCACCGCGAGGATCGACCGGACGTTCGCGGCACTGACCGACGGCGCGGCGGGCGAGCCCACGCACCTGCTCGTCCAGGGCCGCCGGGTGGAGATCGCCCGCGCCGCCCGATGCGTGGCCTCCGTCGATTTCTGGAGCCTCTGCGGCAAGCCCCTCGGCCCCGCCGACTACATCGCCATCGCGACGCACTTCCACACCGTGCTGATCCACGACGTGCCGACGATGAAGGACGAGCTGCGCAACGAGGCCAAGCGCTTCATGACGCTGATCGACGCGCTGTACGAGCACAAGGTGAACGTCGTCATCGCCGCCGCCGGCCCCCCGGAACGCCTCTACCCCGAGGGCACCCACGCCTTCGAGTTCGAACGCACCGTCAGCCGCCTGATGGAGATGCAGTCCGACGACTACCTGAAGCGCCCGCATCTGACCTGACCCAAACGGCCTGATGCCGCCAGAGTTACCCCGGCGATGCGGCCTTACTCCCGCTTCGCGTTGGAGATGTCGGGCCGTCTTGCGTTGTATCCCTAGACGAGGATCAACGGCGAGGGAGACGGCGGAAGATGGCGGGGCGGGTCCGGCGCTGCGCGTTGATGCTGGCGCTCCTCCAGGGAGCGCTTTTCCAGGCAGCACTCCTGCCGACGGCTTCGGTCGCCGAGGCGGGCAGCCTCGATTGCTGGCTGCTGGATGGCGGGGACCTGGATCAGGCGCGCGAGCAGGGGCTTTGCCAGGACGCCTTTTCCCGCAACTCCGAAACCGGGAAGGCACCGGAGGTCGCCGCCCCCGGCGCGCCGATTCCCGGCCGCAAGCCTCCACCGCCGTCTGAGAAGCCGGTGCGCGCCGTGTCCCGCACGTCCAAGGTGACCACGACCAACGCCCAGGCGTCGCGGGTGGTTCGTCCGGCGGGGCGCGCCGACACCGCCGACGCGGACTTCGGTACACGCTTTCAGCGGGACTGGAGCGCGCTGATGAGGCTGTTCCGGGACGGCGGCCCGCACGGCCCGTCCTCGGCACCCCCGAACGGCGGCCCCGCCTCCACCCCGACGCACATGAGTCGCAACGACCGTTGAGGAGGAGCCGGCGACCGGCCGCGCGTCCTCAACAAGTCAGGCCTCAGCGGACGCGGGTGACGCGGAACTGGTGGGTGGGGTTCACGAACTCGTCCTGGGCGGCGATCAGTTGCAGCTCGCGCGTGCCGAGGCGGCGGGTGGTCAGGAAGATGGCGTAGATGGCCGCCGCCGCCTGCTCCAGCGCCCGCGCCGGGTCGTAGGCCTTCAGGTAATGCGCGAGGAACAGCGCGCACACCGCGTCGCCCGACCCGTTGGGCGGCGGGTCCAGCGGCAGGCGCGGGGTGGAGACCAGCCAGGCGCCGTCGGTGTTGTCGGCCAGCATCTCGATGCAGTCCGGGTCGGCGTCCTTGCGCGTCAGGCTGGTCACCAGCACCAGGCGCGGCCCGCGCGCCCGCAGCGCGGCGGTGGCGGCCAGCGCGTCCTCCAGCGTCTCGATCTTGCGGTCGGCCAGATACTCCAGCTCGAACTGGTTCGGCGTCAGCAGGTCGGCGGCGGGGACGGCGTGTTCCTTGATGAACTCCGGCAGGCCGGGCCGCACGAAGAAGCCACGCCCGACGTCGCCCATCACGGGGTCGCAGGCGAAGACCGCGCGCGGGTTGGCCGCCTTCAGGCGCCCGGCCGTCTCGACGATCACTTGACCCAGGCTGACGTCGCCCATGTAGCCGGACAGCAGCGCGTGGCATTTCGGCAGGACGCCGCGCGCGGCGATCCCGTCGATCACGTCGGCGATGTGCTCGGCCGTGAAGACCTGCCCGGTCCATTCGCCGTAGCCGGTGTGGTTGGAGAACTGCACCGTGTTCACCGCGATGGCGTCGAAACCCAGGCGTTGCAGCGGGAACACCGCGGCCCGGTTGCCGACATAGCCGTACGCGACGTGGGATTGAATGGAGATGACCGTCTTCATGCGCGAAAGCCTAAGCGATTGGCGGTCCGTCGTAAACCGCTCCCCGCCCGAAAAGGGCCGCCCCGCGCGCAAACCAGATCTTCGCCCACACGCCGCATGGACAGGGCGCCCGGCCGGGGGTAGATCCGGGCGGGACGACCGCAAGAAGGGGGAAACGCCATGGCCACCACCGCCCGCCCGCGCCGCAGCGTGCTCTACATGCCGGGCTCCAACGCCCGCGCGCTGGAAAAGGGGCGGTCGCTGCCCGCCGACGGCCTGATCCTCGACCTGGAGGACGCCGTCGCCCCCGACGCCAAGGCCGAGGCCCGCTCCACCATCAAGGCCGCCATCGCCGCCGGCGGCTACGGCGGGCGGGAGTTGGTGGTGCGCACCAACGGGCTGAACACCCCCTGGGGCTACGACGATCTCGTGATGGCGGCCTCCAGCAGCGCCGACGCCGTGCTGCTGCCGAAGGTGGAAAGCCCGGACATGGTCCGCCAGGCGGAGGCCGTGCTGCGCGCCAACGGCTCCCCCGACACGCAGACCATCTGGTGCATGATGGAGACGCCGCTCGGCATCCTGAACGCCCGGGAGATCGCGGGGACGTCGCCGAAGCTCGGCGGGCTGGTCATGGGCACGTCCGACCTCGCCAAGGACCTGCACGCCGCCCACACGCGCGACCGGCTGCCGATGATCACCAGCCTGGGCCTCTGCCTGCTGGCGGCGCGCGCCTACGGGCTGGCCATTCTCGATGGCGTGCACCTCGACCTGAACGACGACGAGGGCTTCGCGGCGTCCTGCCGGCAGGGGCGCGAGCTGGGCTTCGACGGCAAGACGCTGATCCACCCCAAGACCATCGCCGCCTGCAACGAGGCCTTCGCCCCCAGCGCCGACGAGGTGGCCTTCGCCCGCCGCATCATCGACGCCCACGCCGAGGCCACCGCCCAGGGCAAAGGCGTCGTGCTGGTGGACGGCAAGCTGGTGGAGAACCTGCACGTCGAGAACGCCCGCCGGCTGGTCGCGCTGGCTGAGGCCATCCGGGCGCTGGAGGCGGGGGCTTAACGCCCCCGGCTCACGCCCCTCGGCTCACGCCACGGACTCCAGTTCCTTGACGCGGCGGGGTGCTGCGGCGGGCGGCGCCTCCACCGCGATGACCGCTTCCGCCTCCGCCGGCCTCTCCGCCGGATGGAGCAGGGTGCAGAGCTGGCTCAGCCGACGGAAGGTCAGGTCGCAATCGAGCGCCGCCGCTCCGTGGCTGTCCAGCGCCAGCAGCACCGGGCGCACCGTGTCCTTTTCCGCATCGGTGAAGCCGTAGGAGGCGAAGAAGCGCCCGAAGGCCGTGGTCCCTTCCCCGGTTCGGCGCAGCAGAGGTTCAAGCTGCAGGATCGTGCGGATTCCGAGACGGCGCAGGACCTGGAACGCTTCCCCCTTCACCAGCATGAGAAGCTGCGCCTGGGCCACCCAGTCGATGCACTGCTCCAGCCCGAAAGGCGTCTTCAGATAGACCTCCAGCGGATTGACGTGGGCGAGCGCGTAGGCGTCGTCCACCCACAGCTCGCGCAGGCGGACGGCGGTGTCGTAGCTGACGCCCTCGATCACCGTCAGGGGCGGCGGCTGTTCGTCGGTGCGGATGGCCTTCTTCTTGCGCAGCGCCCATTCCGTCACTTTCTCGAAAATCTCGATTGAGAAGTAACCGGTGAAGAAGCCGCTCACCGGAAGGCTCTGTTCCATGCTGATCGGCGCCACGCCGGACAGCGCGCCGCTCATGGCGTGGTTGACGAAGATCGCCAGCACCATGCCGAACAGCATGTAGAGGCAGATGCGGTAGATGGTCGTCGGCCCGATGTCCCGCGCCTGCGCCCGCCGCAGCAGATGCTGCAACGACCACAGGAAAGCCCCGAGGAAGGCCGCCTGCATCATCAGAAAGCTGTTGAAGGCTTGGCGGTAGGCTTCCTCTTCCCCCGGCTGGGATCCATAGAGGATTTCGTAGTTGTCGAAGATGTGGTGGTCGGAGGTGTCGAACAACATCAGCCCGGACCCGACGACCACGATCAGCGTGAACATCATGGTCGGGATGATGTAGCCGCGATAACCGCGCTCCTGGTCCTTCTTCTCCAGAATCTTCGCGTAATCCGCGCGCAGAATGGATGGGAAGGCGGTCTGAAGCGCCGCCGCTTCCATGTAGATACTGTCGTTCAGCATCTTCGGCCAAATCAACCCCGCAACGATTGCAAATATTGCAAATAGAAAGATCACGGAAAAGTTGAATATGGCCACGCCGCCTCCGGCATACTGAAGTATGTTGTTTCGAAGTATCCCATATATTACTGCCGAATTTTCGACCTGTTGGCAATCCACCCCACCATTCGGGGTCGTGCGACCGGTTGCCACCCCCGGATGGCTCCCGCCTTTCGAATCTCGCCCGTTCGTTCGGAACCAACATCCGCCTTCTCCGGTTTCAAGCACGTGGCAGAGGTGGAGGTTGAAGATGGCCTCGAAGGACAACGGGCGCACGTCGAACCGCGGTTTCGCGTCGATGGATCGCGACCGGCAACGCCAGATCGCCAGCAAGGGCGGGGAAAGCGTTCCGGCCGATAAGCGAAGTTTCTCGAAGAACCCGGAACTCGCCGCGGAAGCGGGCCGCAAGGGCGGACGCAGCGTGCCGGCATCCTCGCGCAGCTTCTCGCGCAACCCGTCGCTGGCGGCCGAGGCCGGCCGGAAGGGCGGGCAGGCAAGCCATGGCGGACGCGGGGCCTCCGCCCGCCCCGGCGAAGCTGACTGACCGTTGAACGAAAAAAGCCCCTCTCCTGGGGAGGAGAGGGGCTTTTCTTTTCGGCGATCTTCTTTCTGACGACCGGCGTCAGGAGGCGAGCTTGTCCAGCTCGCGCAGGATCGAGTCGCCCATGACGGTGGTGGAGCAGCGGGCCATGCCCGGCGCCATGATGTCCGCCGTGCGCATGCCGCCCGACAGGACGTTCTGCACCGACTTCTCCAGCAGCTTCGCGTCCTCGTCCATGTTGAACGAGTAGCGCAGGCACATGGCGAAGGACAGCAGGGTCGCGCAGGGGTTGGCGAGGTCCTTGCCCGCGATGTCCGGGGCGGAGCCGTGCACCGGCTCGTACATCGCCTTGCGCTGGCCGTTGGCGTCGGCCGCACCCAGCGAGGCGGACGGCAGCATGCCCAGCGAGCCGGTCATCATCGCCGCCTCGTCCGACAGGATGTCGCCGAACAGGTTGTCGGTGACGATCACGTCGAACTGCTTAGGGTTCTTCAGCAGCTGCATGGCGCCGTTGTCGGCGTACATGTGCTCCAGCGTGACGTCCGAATACTCTTCCTGATGGAGCTTCGTGACTTCCTGGCGCCACAGGAGGCCCGATTCCATCACGTTGGCCTTCTCCATCGAGTGGACCTTGTTGTTGCGCTTGCGCGCAAGCTCGAAGGCCACGCGGGCGACCCGGCGTATCTCGCTGGTGGTGTAGACCTGCGTGTTGATGCCGCGGCGCTCGCCGTTGCCGATGTCGGTGATGCCGCGCGGCTCACCGAAATAGACGCCGCCGGTCAGCTCGCGCACGATCATGATGTCGAGGCCCTTGATGACCTCCGGCTTCAGGGTCGAGGCGTCGACCAGCGCGTCGAACACGACGGCCGGGCGCAGGTTGGCGAACAGGCCCAGTTCCTTGCGGAGCGCCAGCAGGCCGGCCTCCGGACGCTTCATGTAGTCGCTGGGGTTGTCCCATTTCGGGCCGCCGACGGCGCCGAGCATCACCGCGTCCGCGGCCAGCGCGTCGGCCAGCGTCTCGTCCTTCAGGGGCACGCCGTAGGCGTCGATGGCCGCACCGCCGACCAGCCCTTCGGTGACGTCGAAGGTGACGTTGCGCTTGCGGTCGAGCCAGTCGATGACCCGGCGCACCTGGCGCATGACCTCCGGACCGATCCCGTCACCGGGCAAAAACAGAAGCTTCTTATTGGCGGGCATGGCGCACGCACTCCCCATTTTGGAGACTTCGTCAAGAGGTTCTATCGGCGGGCTCGGCGCATGGGAAGTGGTTCCGAAGCGCTAAGCCCACCAGCAGTGGCCTTATGTCAGCCCCACAGCCAGGGCTGGCCGACCTTCTGCTTGCCTTCGAAGCTGTCGATGACCGCGCCCTGCTGCATGGTCAGGCCGACATCGTCCAGGCCGTTCAGCAGGCAGTGCTTGCGGAAAGGATCGACCTCGAAGGTGATCGTGCCGCCGTCCGGACCGGTGATCTCCTGGCGCTCCAGGTCCACCGACACAACGGCGTTGGACCCGCGCGACGCATCGTCGAGCAGCAGGTCCACCTGCTCCTTCGGCAGCTTGATCGGCAGGATGCCGTTCTTGAAGCAGTTGTTGAAGAAGATGTCCGCGAAGCTCGGCGCGATGATGCAGCGGATGCCGAAGTCCGCGAGCGCCCACGGCGCATGCTCACGCGAGGAGCCGCAGCCGAAATTCTCGTCCGACACCAGGATCTTGGCGCTGCGGTAGGCCGGCTTGTTGAGGACGAATTCCGCGACCTCCTTGCCGTCCGGGGTGTAGCGCATCTCGTCGAACAGATGCTTGCCGAGCCCGGTCCGCTTGATGGTCTTCAGGAATTGCTTGGGAATGATCATGTCGGTGTCGACGTTGATCATCGGCAGCGGCGCCGCAACACCGGTGAGAACCGTAAACTTTTCCATCGCCAGAATCCTGTCGCGCAAAGAGGCGCAAGCGTGTGCATGCGGAGTTCCGGTGAATAGCAGACCCGTCCCGCCATTGCCAGAGGAAGCTTGCCGCAAATCACGCGCGCGCGACGCGAAACCGCATGGCAGGCCACACCCGGACGCAACGATGTTTCCCAGCACAGCTTTGCCACAGCAGCGCGGCCTTGAAGCCGGCGACGCCCTCGCCTACCAAGGGGCCACCAACCGCCACGGTCCAGCCCGCCCCATGCCGCTTCTCCCTGACGCCTCCACCGAACCCCGCGCGCGCCGCGGGGCGCTCGCCGTTCTCGTCCTGGCGCCCCTGCTCTACGGCCTTCTGGGGCTGGCGCTGGGGATGGACGCCAACTGGGACCTGCGGAACTACCACTGGTACAACGCCTACGCCTTCCTGACCGGGCGGCTGGGCATGGACATGCTGCCGGCGCAGATGCCCACCTTCTACAACCCGCTGCTGGACGCGCCCTTCTACCTTCTGGCCACCCACCTGCCCGCCCCGGTCGCCGGCTTCCTGTGGAGCGCGCTGCAGGGGCTGAACCTGTCGCTGCTGTTCCTGCTGGCCCACGCCACGCTGCGCGTCGGCACGGCCGGGCAGCGCGTGGCGCTGGCGGCGGCGCTGGCCGTGATGGGGGGCTTGGGTGGCGGGACGCTGGGGCTGCTGGGCACGACCTTCCACGACAACGTGGTCAGCCTGGGCGTGCTCGGCGCGCTGGTGGTGGTCGCGGGGGCGCTGCCGCGCCTGATCGACGGCCCGGCACGGCGCGCCTTCCCGCGCGTCGCGGTGGCCGGGCTGATGGCCGGGGCGGCCATGGGGCTGAAGAACCCGACGGTGATCTACGCGGTGGGGCTGTGCCTCGCCTTCCTCGCGCTGCCGGCGCGCCCGTGGCGGCGGCTGTGGCTGGCCTTCTTCTTCGGCGTCGGCGTGCTGGGCGGGCTGTTCCTGTTCGCCGGCTTCTGGATGGCGCATCTGTGGTTCGATTACGGGAACCCGGTGTTCCCGCACATGAACCACATCTTCAAGTCGCCCTACGCCGCCATCTCCGACTACGTGAACGTCAGCTTTTTCCCGACCTCGAAGCTGGAACGGCTGCTCTTTCCCTTCTTCTTCACCTTCGCCCCGCTGAAGGTGGGCGAGGTGCCCTTTCTGGACCTGCGGGTGCTGGTGCTGTTCGTGCTGGTGCCCGTCGCGGCGGCGCTGGCGCTGTTGGGCAAAGTCTTCCGGTGGCAGGGCGGCGGGCCGGCCCTTGATGGAAGCGTCGCCGATGGGGCGGCGTCCCGCTATCTCCTGACGGCCATGGCCGTGATCTACGCGCTGTGGGTGGTGATGTTCTGCATCTACCGCTATCTCGTGCCGCTGGAGATCCTGGCGCCGCTGGCCATCGTCATGGCGGCCGGGCTGCTGCCGGTGTCGCGCAAGGCGCGGCTGGTGCTGGCGGCGCTGCTTCTGGTGCTGGTGCAGGCGACCGCGCAGCCGGCCAACTGGGGCCGCGCCGCCTGGAGCGACCGCTGGGTCGAGGCCGACATTCCGCCCATCGAGGATCCGGACCACACCATGGTGCTGATGGGCGGCTACTGGGCGATCTCCCACGTCATCCCGGCCTTCCCGCCGCGCATGCCCTTCGTCCGCATCCAGTCGAACTTCCTTCAGCCGGACTCGGTCGGCAACGGCTACCTCGCCCTGCTGAAGGACAAAATCGGGGCGCACCGCGGCCGTTTTCTGATGCTGAGCACCGTCCCCGACACCCCCGGAGCCGCCAAGGCGGCGGCCTTGCTCGGCTTGCGGGTGGACGAGACGGACTGCCGGATCATCCCCAACAACCTGGGCGAACCGCTGAATCTGTGCTCCGTCCAGCGCGTAGCGATGGATTAAAAGCAATGTTTGTGGTGTTTATCCCCGCATCGGCACCGTTTCGAAGCACAGAGCCATGACCGTCTCCACGATCGACCGCCCCGCTCCCGCCACCACCGAGGTCTCCCCGAAGGCCCGTGGCACCAGCCCCGCCGCGGCACCCGCGCCGGTCGTGGCGGTGCTGATCCCCTGCTACAACGAGGAAGCGGCGATCGCGTCCGTCGTGCGCGATTTCCGGGCGGCGCTGCCCGACGCCACGGTCTACGTCTACGACAACAACTCCTCCGACCGCACGGTGGAGGTGGCGAAGGCTGCCGGCGCCGTGGTCCGGCACGAGCCCCTGCAAGGCAAGGGCAACGTCATGCGCCGCATGTTCTCCGACATCGAGGCGGACGTGTATGTGCTGGTGGACGGCGACGACACCTACCACGCGGCCTCGGCGCCGCAGATGGTGCAGCGGCTGTGGGAAGACCAGCTCGACATGGTCAACGGCGCCCGCGTCACGGAGATCGTCAAGGCCTACCGGCCCGGCCACCGCTTCGGCAACAAGCTGCTGACCGGCCTCGTCGCGCAGATCTTCGGCAACCGCATCGGCGACATGCTGTCCGGCTACCGCGTCTTCTCGCGCCGGTTCGTGAAGTCCTTCCCGGCGCTGGCCAGCGGCTTCGAGACGGAGACGGAGCTGACCGTGCACGCGCTGGAGCTGCGCATGCCCATCGCCGAGGTCAAGACGCCCTACAAGGACCGTCCGCCCGGCTCGCACAGCAAGCTGAACACCATCCGCGACGGCGTCCGCATCCTGCGCACCATCGTGAACCTGGTGAAGGAGGAGCGGCCGCTGCCCTTCTTCTCCGCCATCTTCGCGCTGCTGGCGCTGCTGTCGGTGGTCCTGGCCGGGCCGGTGCTGTCCACATACCTGCACACCGGGCAGGTGCCGCGCCTGCCGACGGCGGTGCTGTCCACCGGCCTGATGCTGCTGGCCTTCCTCAGCCTGACCTGCGGGCTGATCCTGGACACGGTGACGCTGGGCCGGCGCGAGGCGAAGCGCATGCGCTATCTCTCCATCCCCGCGCCGGGCGTCCATCCGGCACGCCCGTCCGCCACCAGCGCCGCCGAAGCATGAGCGGCCTCCTCCCGACCCTGCTGGAGAGCCGGCTCGGCCGGCTCGCGGTCCAGTTCGGCAAGTTCGGCGCCGTCGGCGTGATCGGCCTGGCGGTCGATACGGCGGTGGTCTACGCGCTGCTGTACGGGGCCGGGCTGGAGTTCTTCGCGGCCCGCATCCCGGCCTTCCTGGCCGCCGCCACGACGACCTTCGCGCTGAACCGCGCCTTCACCTTCCGGGGCGCGGCGGAGGAACCGCTGCACCGGCAGTGGGCCAAGTTCATCGCGGCCAACGCCTTCGGCGGCGTGGTGAACTACGGCGTGTCGGTCGGGCTGGAGAGCAGCGTGGCCGTGGTTGCAGCGCACCCGTTCCTGGCCGTGGCCGCCGGCTCCATCGCCGGCATGTTCCTGAACTTCGCCGCCTCCAAGCATTTGGTTTTCAAGGGAGCCTGAGCGGCGCCGGCCGCCGCCTCCGCATTCCGGATACGTCCCGAAGACGCCTTGTGCGCCGCCGAAAACACCCAAGATTTCTAAGACCGTGTTCGAAGAATTCTGATTTTCGAACACGGTATCGGCCGCGACGGCGGCCGCGGCCCGCGAGGGCCGAAGCCTGCGTGGCGTGTGAACGCAGCGGTCCGAATGTTTCGGACCGCGTATAAGACCGTACCTGCCCGCCAAGCGGCCCCGCGCACGGGGCCAGGGAGGACGCCATGACCAATGGCGACGTGCTGTGGGCGTGGGTCGCGGGCATTCTCGTGTCCCTCGTCGTGCTGGTCGTGCAGCCGAGGCTTCACGACCCGGGGCATCCCTCGGCCTATGATGGAAGCTTCATGCTGCCGGAGGCGACGCTCGGCGCCGGGCAGTGGGACCTTGAGCAGTGGGAGCGCACCGGCGGCACGCCCATGCGGGCCGGTTCCGACGACCGGCTGTACGGCACCCTGGACCTGATGGAGCGCATCGTGCCGGTGCGCGAGCTTCACGACGGCAACGAGGCCGTGGCCGAACAGCCGCAGCCGCCTCCCCGCCCGGAGCCCCAGCCCATGGAACCGCTGCTGAACGGGCCGTGATGGGCTTTGCGCTCATGGACTCCGCCCTTATGGACTCCGCCCTTATGGACTCCGCCCCCATGGACTCCGTATGGCACATCGCCATATAACGGCGGTCATGACGCGCGAATTCCTGAAGATGCACGGGCTCGGCAACGACTTCGTCGTGATCGACGCCCGCAAGACGCCGTACTTCCCGGCCGAGGCCGAGGTGCGTGCCATCTCCGACCGCCGGTTCGGGGTGGGCTGCGACCAGTTCATCGTGCTGGAGCCGGCGAAGACGGCGGGCACGAGTGCTTTCATGCGCATTCGCAACGCCGACGGCAGCGAGTCGGGGGCCTGCGGCAACGCGTCCCGCTGCATCGGCTGGCTGCTGATGGAAGAGAGCGGCGCCGACCGCGCGGCCTTCGAGACCCGCGCGGGCATCCTGGAAGCCTTCCGCGCCGACAATGGCCGCGTGACCGTGAACATGGGTCCGGCGCGGCTGGAGTGGAGCCAAATCCCGCTGGCCGGCCCCGCCGACACCCTGCGCGTCGATGTCGGCCACGGCGGCTTCGAAGGGCCGGTCGCGGTCAACATGGGCAACCCGCACGCCGTCTTTTTCGTGGACGACGTGCAGGCCGTGCCGCTGGCCGACATCGGCCCGGTCATCGAGCACCACCCGGCCTTCCCGGAACGCACCAATGTCGAGTTCGCCCAGGTGCTCTCCCCCACCCAGATCCGCATGCGGGTGTGGGAGCGCGGCGCCGGCATCACGCAGGCCTGCGGCTCCGGCGCCTGCGCGACGGCGGTCGCGGCGGCCCGGCGCGGCCTGGCCGCGCGCAAGGCCGACGTGATCCTGGACGGCGGCACGCTGACCATCGAGTGGCTCGACGATGGCCGCGTCCTGATGACCGGCCCCGCGGCCCTCACCTTCACCGGGCGCCTCGCGCCCGAACTGGTTTCCGAAAGCAGCGCGGTCAATGCCTGAGATCTGCCGCTTTTTCGGCATCATCATCGCGATGTATTACAACGACCACGCTCCGCCCCATTTTCATGCCCGGTATGGGGGCCAGAAGGCGGTGATCGACATCGAGACCTTGGCGCTCTTGGAAGGCGAGTTGTCGCCACGGGCGCTTGGGCTGGTGACGGAATGGGCGGCGCGGCATAGGGACGAGCTTCGCGCCGATTGGGAATTGGCTCGCCGTCGGGCTCCCTTGGCCCCGATCGCGCCGTTGGAGTAGAGATCAGAGAGCATGTTGAAAGACATTGTCGACGTGATGCCTCTTGATGGCTATCGCCTGCACCTCCGTTTCGAGGATGGTGCCGAGGGCGACGTCGATGTTGCTGAGCTGGTGGCGTTCGACGGCGTCTTCGCGCCGTTGCAGGACCGAAGGGCCTTCGCGTCCGTGCGCGTCGACGCCGACCTCGGCACGGTGGTCTGGCCGAACGGGGCGGACCTCGACCCATCGGTCCTCTATTCCCTCGTGACCGGGTCTCCGCTTCCCGGCGAAGGGCGGACGCGCCATGCCGGATGATATCCCGATGAAGACCGGCGAACCGGAGATCGTCACCTTCGGCTGCCGCCTGAACACTTACGAGTCCGAGGTGATGCGCAGCCATGCCCGCAGCGCGGGTCTGGAGGACGTGGTCATCGTCAACACCTGCGCGGTGACCTCGGAGGCCGAGCGGCAGGCGCGCCAGACCATCCGCAAGCTGCGGCGCGAGCGGCCGAACGCCCGCATCGTCGTGACCGGCTGCGCGGCGCAGATCGACCCGCAGCGCTACGGCGCCATGCCCGAGGTGGATCAGGTCCTGGGCAATCAGGAGAAGCTCCAGCCCGAAAGCTGGGGGCTGCCACCGGCCGAGAAGGTGCTGGTCAACGACATCATGTCGGTGACGGAGACCGCCAGCCATCTGGTCGGCGGGTTCGAGGACCGCGCGCGCGCCTTCATCCAGGTCCAGCAGGGCTGCGACCACCGCTGCACCTTCTGCATCATCCCCTACGGGCGCGGCCCGTCGCGCTCCGTCCCCATCGGGGCGGTGGTGGAGCAGGTGCAGGCGCTGGTCAAGGCCGGCTACAACGAGGTGGTGCTGTCCGGCGTGGACATCACCAGCTTCGGCCCCGATCTGCCGGGCACGCCGACGCTGGGGCAGATGGTGCGCCGCCTGCTGGCGCTGGTGCCGGAGCTGCCGCGCCTGCGCCTGTCCTCGCTCGACTGCATCGAGATTGACGACGACCTGTGGCGCCTGATCGAGGGCGAGCCGCGGCTGATGCCGCACCTGCACCTGTCGCTGCAGGCCGGCGACGACATGATCCTGAAGCGCATGAAGCGCCGCCACAGCCGCGCCGACGCCATCGCCTTCTGCGAGCGGGTGCGCACCTTGCGCCCCGACATCGTCTTCGGCGCCGACTTCATCGCCGGTTTCCCGACGGAGACCGAGGAGATGTTCGAGAACACGCTGCGGCTGGTGGAGGACTGCGGCCTGACCTGGCTGCACGTTTTCCCCTACAGCCCGCGCCCCGGCACCCCGGCCGCCCGCATGCCGCAGGTGGACGGCGGCGTCCGCAAGGAGCGCGCGGCCCGGCTGCGCGCGCTGGGCGCCGAATGCGAAGCTCGCACGCTGGCCTCGCTGGTCGGCCGCGAGGTCTCCGTGCTCGTGGAGAAGGACGACCTCGGCCGCACCGAGCATTTCGCCGAAATCCGCCTGGGCGCCCCCCAGACTCCCGGCTCCGTCCTGCGCGCCGTCGTCACCGGCGTGGCGGACGGCAAGCTGACCGGTACACCCCTGACGACGACATCGGAAACCCCATGATCCTGCGTTGGTTCGGCCGCAAGAAGCCCGAAGAGGAAGCCCGCAAGGACGAGCAGCAGCCCCCGGCCGCCCCGCCGGTGCCGGAGCCGGCTGCCGCCGAACCCGTTTCCGAGCCCGCTCCCGCCCCGGAATCCACCCAGGAACCAGAGGTGGTGCCGGAGCCTGAACTGCCTCCGCCCCCGGCCGTCGAAACGCCGCCCCCGCCGCCCATCGCCCCGCCCGACAAGCCCGAGGTGCGCGAGGACGAGCCGGAAGTCGCCCGCGCCGACGCGGAAGAGGACGAGAAGCCCAAGAAGGGCTGGTTCGCCCGGCTGAAGGAAGGCCTGTCAAAGTCCTCCTCCAAGCTGACGGAGGGCATTTCCGGCATCTTCACCAAGCGCAAGCTGGACGACGAAGCGCTGGAGGAGCTGGAAGAGCTGCTGATCACCGCCGACCTCGGCCCGACCACGGCGGCCAAGGTGACGGCGGAGCTGGCGCGCACCCGCTTCGGCAAGGAGGTAACGCCGGAGGAGGTCAAAACCACGCTGGCCGCGGAGGTGGCGAAGATCGTCGGCCCGGTCGCCAAGCCGCTGGAGATAAACCCGTCCCTGAAGCCGCACGTCGTCCTGGTCGTCGGCGTCAACGGCACCGGCAAGACCACGACCATCGGCAAGCTGGCCCGCCAGCTGCGCGCCGAGGGCAAGACGGTGATGCTGGCCGCCGGCGACACCTTCCGCGCCGCCGCCGTCAGCCAGCTGAAGATCTGGGGCGAGCGCACCGGCTGCCCGGTCGTTGCCCGCGAGACGGGCGCCGACGCCGCCGGCCTCGCCTACGACGCGCTGGAACAGGCGCGGCGCCAGGGTGTGGACGTGCTGCTGATCGACACCGCCGGCCGCCTTCAGAACAAGACCGGTCTGATGGAGGAACTGCGCAAAATCGTCCGCGTCATCAAGAAGCTGGACGAGACCGCCCCCCACACCACGCTGCTGACGCTGGACGCCACCACCGGCCAGAACGCGCACAGCCAAGTGGAGGTGTTCGGCGACATGGTCAACGTCACCGGCCTGATCCTGACCAAGCTGGACGGCTCCGCACGCGGCGGCGTGCTGGTCTCGCTGGCTGAGAAGTTCAAGCTGCCGGTGCACGCCATCGGCGTGGGCGAAGGCGTCTACGACCTGCGTCCCTTCGACGCCGAGCAGTTCGCCAAGTCGCTGATGGGCCTTGAGGAGGTGCGCTGAGCGCGCCTCCCACGGTTCCGGCGGTTAGCCCTGGGGCATCCGGTTGGGCGGGGGCGTGTAGCCGAGGGTGGTCGGCTGGCGGCGGCTGATCTCCTCGACCCGGCCGCGCAGTTCATAGAATTCGGCGGCTGACGGCATCTCGGACAGTTTCTGGTCGATGCGGATCATCATCGGCACGAGTTGCGACAGCGTCGTCTTCATGTCCGAGACAACTTCTTTCAACGCGATCATCTCACCGCGCAACACATCCTGTCCATGCTCCAGCCGATTCAACCGGCTGCGGATCTCGTCGTCGTTCATGGCCGCCTCCTGATTGAAAGCTAATCCCCGGCGGCGGCGTTGTCGAGTCCCCCACCCCGTTCGCCCCTTCAATCCGGGCGTTGCGGTGGCTATGTCAAGGGCATGACCGATATCGCCCCGCTCCAGCCCGGCCCCGTCGGGCAGTTCGACGACGCCGACGCCGCCATTGCCTGCGTCCGGCAGATCTACGACCGCAACACCGCCTACCTGCGCGACCGCTTCGCGGCCTTCACGCGCGGCGAGGACGGCGGGAAGCATCTGCGGGCCTTCTACCCCTACGTCCAGATCACCCCGACCTCGGGCGCCGCGGTGGACACGCGGCTGGCCTACGGATTCGTGGAGGGTACCGGCACGCACGCCACCACGCTGACCCGGCCGGACCTGTTCGACCGCTATTACCGGGAGCAGTTCTCGCTGCTGCTGCGCAACCACGGCGTCCCGCTGGAGGTCGGCGTCAGCGAGGAGGCGATCCCCATCCATTTCGCCTTCCCCCACGGCATGCATGTGGAAGGCGACCTGACGCCGGAACGGCTGGCCCACCTGCCCGACCTGTTCGACCTGCCCGACCTCGCCCGCATGGACGACACCATCGTCAACGGCACCTACGAGGCGGCGATGGACGCGGTGAAGCCGCTGGCCCTGTTCACCGGCCCGCGCGTGGATTTCTCGCTGCACCGGCTGCGCCACTACACGGCGACGGCGCCGGAGGATTTCCAGAACTTCATCCTGTTCACGAATTATCAGTTCTACGTGGACGAGTTCATCCGGATGGCCCGCGAGATCATGGAGCCGGCCGCCGACCCGGACCTTGCCGCCTACCGCCGCCAGTACGACCGCTTCGTCGAACCGGGCGAGATCGTCACCCACAACCGTAATCTCGGGGACGTGCCCGCCAACGGGTCGAAGCCGCCGCGCATGCCGCAGATGCCGGCCTACCACCTGACCCGGCCGGACGGGAACGGCATCACGCTGGTCAACATCGGCGTCGGCCCGTCCAACGCCAAGACCATCACCGACCACATCGCGGTGCTGCGCCCGCACGCCTGGATCATGCTGGGCCACTGCGCGGGCCTGCGCGGCACGCAGCGGCTGGGCGACTATGTGCTGGCCCACGGCTATGTGCGCGACGACCATGTGCTGGACGCCGACCTGCCGACCTGGGTGCCCGTCCCGGCGCTCGCCGAGGTGCAACGCGCGCTGGAGACGGCTGTGGAGCGCATCACTGGCCTGTCCGGCTACGACCTGAAGAGCATCATGCGCACCGGCACCGTCGCGACCATCGACAACCGGAACTGGGAATTGCGCGACCACCGTGAGCCGCTGATGCGCTTCAGCCAGTCGCGCGCCATCGCGCTGGACATGGAAAGCGCCACCATCGCCGCCAACGGCTTCCGCTTCCGCGTGCCCTATGGAACGCTGCTGTGCGTGTCCGACAAGCCCATGCACGGCCAGTTGAAGCTGCCGGGCATGGCCGACCGCTTCTACCGCGAGCGGGTGGACCAGCACCTGAAGATCGGCGTGCTCGCCATGGAACTGCTGCGCGAACACGGGATGGAGACCCTGCACTCCCGCAAGCTGCGCAGCTTCGCGGAGGCCGCGTTCCAGTGACGCCGTTGACTTAGTCCACCGACTTAGTCATCTTCGGGGTCCGGGACGCGGAAAAGGGGGCGGACGCCCTATGGGCAAGATGGTCAACATCCACGAGGCGAAGACGCACCTGTCGCGCCTGCTGGAGCACGTCTCCCACGGCGAGGAGATCATCATCGCCAAGAGCGGAAAGCCGATCGCGCGCATCGTTCCCATCGACGATGCCCCCGCCGATCGGACGCCGGGCATCGCCAAGGGCGAGTTCTTGGTCGACGAGTCCTTCTTCGATCCGCTCCCGGACGATGAATTGGCGGCGTGGGAGCGATGAGGATACTCCTCGACACCCATGCCTTGCTCTGGTGGCTGCTCGACGACCCGCGGCTTTCACCCGCCGCGCGGTCCGCCATCGGCAACGGCCGCAACGAGGTGCTGACCAGCACCGCCAGCGCGTGGGAGATCGCGACCAAGGTGCGCCTCGGAAAGCTTCCGCAAGCCGCCGTGCTGGTCGAGAAGTTCGAGCAGTATCTGACCAGAAGCCGAATCGGCGTTCTGGACGTCTCCCTGTCCCACGCTCTTCTGGCCGGCCGACTGGATGGCGAGCACAAGGATCCGTTCGACCGCATGCTCGCCGCCCAGAGCCGGATCGAAGGCATTCCACTCGTCACCGCCGACGGCGCACTCCAGAATTTGGGCGTCGAAACGATCTGGTAGGGCGAGAACGCCCTCGCCCCCCGAACGTTTTGCCTCACAGGAACGGCAGCGGGATCCACTGTGTGAAGCCGTCCACCGCCATCAGGAAGCCGGTCGCCGCCAGAATCCGGCTGGCGATCAGGATGATCGCCATGTCCGTGATGACGAAGACCGAGGCCATCACGATGGCGATCTGCAGCAAGGCCTCGGCGAAGTCGAAATAGGGGTCCTGCGCGGCGGCGTGGTCGCGCCGTTGCTCGGCGGCCCGGGCCTTGTCGATCAGCGACTGCCGGTTGTTGTCCTCGGTGGGGGAGTCGGCGCGGTCGGCGTTCTTGCGCAGGTCGGCGGCCTTGGCCGCCGCCTTGGCCTTGGCACCATCCGAAAGGCCGTCGGCGAGGATTTCCAGCTGGTCGGCGGCAAGGCGCTGGCTGACCTGGCGCTGGGTCTTGGCCTGGTAATAGGCGTAGGTGTCCGACGCTTCGATGGCGCTCGCCATCATCTCCTTGCTGGCGTTGGAGCCCATCACGCTCACCACCGACAGCACGGCCGCGAGGATGGAGATGTAGATGGCGGTGGAGGTTTTCGAGCCCTGTTCCTTGGCGTGCTCGCGCTCCACAGCTTCGTCGATCAGGTCCTTGACTTCGGTCGCTTCCATCGGAGTGCACCCTGCCTTTTTCGCCCAATCCGGGATGCCCGAAGTGGTAATCGCTCGCCGCAAGAAAGAAAAGAGGCCAGCGCACGCCGCCGCGTGGCTGCGCAGGAAAGGAGGCCCCGCCGCTTCCCCCTTTATCCGCGACCCGGAACGGTCTATGTCAGGATCATGAACCAGTACGCCCGACTGCTGATCGAGGCCGGCCCGCTGGCCGCCTTCTTCGTCGCCAACTCCCAGGCCGGCATCATGGTCGGGACGGCGGTCTTCATGGTCGCCACCACGCTGGCGGTCCTGGTCTCCTGGCACTTCGAGCGCAGGGTGCCGATCATGCCCGTGGTCGGCGCCGGCTTCGTCCTGCTGTTCGGCGGGCTGACGCTTTGGCTGCAGGACGACCTGTTCATCAAGATCAAGCCGACGCTGGTCAACCTGCTGTTCGCCACCGTCCTGTTCGTGGCGCATATCACCCACCGCAACGTGCTGAAGCGCATCCTGGGCACGGTCATGAACCTCAGCGACGAGGGCTGGCGCACGCTGGCCATCCGCTGGGCGTGGTTCTTCCTGCTGCTGGCCGCGCTGAACGAGGCGGTGTGGCGCACCATGACCACCGACGCCTGGGTGAACTTCAAGGTGTTCGGCATCATGCCGCTGACCCTGCTGTTCAGCGCGTTGCAGGCGCCGCTGATCCTGCGCCATCAGGTGCCGGAGGAGTCGGCCGAGAACAGCTCCGCCTCTTCCTGACCGCCCCCCTAAAACCGCCCCTCCGTCCTTCCGGAGCGCCCCCGCATGATCCAGCCCTACCCGCGCGACATGATCGGCTACGGCGCCCGTCCGCCACACGCGAACTGGCCCGGCGGCGCGCGGGTGGCGGTGCAGTTCGTCATCAACTACGAGGAGGGCGGCGAGAACTGCGTCCTGCACGGCGACGCCGCGTCGGAAGCCTTCCTGTCGGAGATCGTCGGCGCCCAGCCCATCGCGGGCATGCGGCACATGAACATGGAGTCGATCTACGAATACGGCTCCCGCGCCGGCTTCTGGCGGCTGCACCGGATGTTCACGGAACGCCGGATGCCGGTCACCGTCTACGGCGTCGCCATGGCGCTGGAGCGCAACCCGGACGCCGTCCAGGCCATGCTGGAGGCGGGGTGGGAGATCGCCACCCACGGCTACCGCTGGATCGACTACCAGCACCTGCCGGAGGAGGTGGAGCGCGAGCACATGCGGCGCGCCATCGAGATCCACACCCGCGTCACCGGCTCCCGCCCGCTCGGCTGGTATCTGGGGCGGTGCAGCCCGAACACCTGGCGCCTGGTGTCGGAAGAGGGCGGCTTCGTCTACAACGCCGACAGCTACGCCGACGACCTGCCCTATTGGGACGCCAGCTTCGGCCGCCCGCAGCTGATCGTGCCCTACACGCTGGACGCCAACGACATGCGCTTCGCGACGGCCCAGGGCTTCAACACGGGCGAGCAGTTCTTCACCTACCTGAAGGACGCCTTCGACACGCTCTACGCCGAGGGGGCGGACCAGCCGAAGATGATGTCGGTCGGGCTGCACTGCCGGCTGGTCGGCCGTCCGGGGCGCGCGGCGGCGCTGGCCCGCTTCCTGGACTATGTGCGCGGGCACGACAAGGTGTGGGTCGCCACCCGGCTTGCCATCGCCCAGCATTGGATGGCCGAGCATCCTTACCGCAAGACAACGTCCTAAAGGGCTGGACTCATCTTTCTCACGCCAACATGTCGCATGGCCGTTTGATCGAACACCGAAATACAGTAGAAGGGTCTCATATCGCGTTGCGGTCCGTCTGGGCCGTGGACCTGTGACCTTTCCTGGATGCGCCCTCCGCCGTGACGTTCAAGGACGAAATGAAGGCCGCCGGCAAGAAGGCGGACACCCCCGCCGCCGCCCCCGGTGGAGACGGCGACGACATCGTTCGGCTGCTGCGCGCGCTCAACGAAGACCTGAAGGCCGACCCGGCCGACCACGACGCCGCTGACCTGGACGAGGATCTGGAGGCGAAGGTCGAGCGTCAGCTGCCGTTCGGCAAGATCGCCGCCGCACTGGTCGCCGCCGCCGCCGTCGGCTTCGCCGTCGTCATGCTCGATCACGAGAGCGAAACGCCAGCGCCGCAGCCCCCGCCCACCCCGCTGATCGCCGCCGCTCCGGCCCCCGGCGGCGCGTCCACGGGCGGCGTGTCCACCGTGTCCCCGGTTGTTTCCCCGGCGCCGAAGGCCCCGGCGAGCCAGCCGGAGCCGCTGATCGCCCGCGCGCCCACAACCACCACGTCCGCCGCGCCCGCCCCGGCGCTGGTGGCGCCGCAGCCGCCCTCCACGATCACGTTGCCGCAGACGCCGCCCCCGGCCCTGCGCGTTCCGGAGCCGCCGCCCATAGCGCTGCCCGCACCGACCCCGGTGGAAGCCCCGGCCAAGCTGCCCGACGCCCCCCCCCCGGCGCTCGCCCAGCCCGAGCCGGTGAAGGCCGCACCGCCGGCCGCCCCTCCGGTTGCAGCACCGGTCGAAGCGCCCAAGCCGGTTCAGGTCGCCAAGCCCACCCCGGTGGCGCCCGCCCCCGCCACCGCCAAGCCCGCGACGGAGACGGCGGAACTCCAGGCGATGCTCGCGCCCAAGACGCCGCCGCGCGCCCCGGCCGCCAAGCGCGAGGTCGCCAAGCCCGAGGCGGCCAAGCCGGACGCCCCGAAGCCGCTCGGCACCTTGAGCAAGCCGGCCAGCACCGCTCCGGCCGAGTCCGCCGGCACGGCCGAGCCGACCACCCCCGATGGCCGCTACGCCGTCCAGGTCGGCTCCTTCCAGATGGCCGAGAATGCGGAGGCGCTGGTCCGCCGCCTGCGCGACAACGGATACAGCGCCGTCACGCTGGACTGGACCGACGCCGCGCAGAAGTCCTGGCACGCGGTCCGCGTCGGCGGCTACGCCGATCCCGCCGCGGCGAAGCGCGCCGCCGGCGTGCTGAAGGGGAAAATGGGACTTCCCGCGATGGTCGTCAGCACGCATTGACGAAACGGCCCGCCGATTCGGGCCTGCGACAAACTGTCCGCCTCCCTATTTGCGGTTCTTTCACTGCGAACGGCCCGCCCGCAATTTCATCATTGTGGGCGGGCTTCGGCTTGATCTGCCATTACCCTTGCCGTTAACATGGGTTTGAACGGGCACGCCTATTCGAATAGGAAAAGTTTCGAATAGGCAAAGCCAATAAGAAGCCGGCGAAACAGACCGGCGCTTTGGAGGAAACCCTGGATGAAGCCGACGATCCTGGTCGCCGACGATGAGCCCAGCATCGTCCTGTCCTTGCAGGTGCTGTTGCAGAAGGCGGGCTTCGAGGTCCGCATCGCCCGCAACGGGGAGGAAGCCCTTCAGTCGGTGGAGGCCAGCCCCCCCGACCTGATCCTGCTGGACGCGATGATGCCCAAGCGCGACGGGTTCGACGTCTGCCAGTCGTTGCGCGCCAACCCGGCCCACCGGGACCTGCCGATCATCATGCTGACGGCCAAGAGCCGCGACGTGGAGCGGCAGAAGGGCATGGCGCTGGGGGCCACCGACTACATCACCAAGCCTTTCTCGACCCGCGACCTCGTCACCACCGTGCGCAAGTATCTGGAGCCCGCAAGCGCCGATGGCGCCGCGCGGGAGGCCCGGCCGTGAGCGTGCCGATGACCGACGGCGCCGGCACGGCGCAGGCGGCTCCCGCTCAGCCCCAGGCCCACACCCCGGCCCCTACCCCGGCCAAGCCGCCGCGCCGCATCATCCCGCTCGCCTTCCGCGCCGCCGGATTCGGCCTGCCGCTTCTGTCGGCGGGGGCCGCCATCGCGCTCCGCAGCAGCGGCTACGAGGATCCCTTCACCGCCTACGCCATCCTCATGACCACGGCGGTCACGGCGGGCGTGTGGGGGCTGTGGGCCGCAGTCGACCGCCATCTTCTGCGCGCCGCCGAGACGCTGAGCCGCGAGGCCGGGCTGATCGCCCACGGTTCGGCGGACGGCAAGACGGGTGCCCGCATCCCGCTGGCCCGCTACGGCGACCTCGCCCCTATGGCGAAGGCGATCAACGAGCTGTCGGACAAGCTGACCGCCGCCCGCCGCGACACCGCGCGCGCCGTCGCCGAATCGACCGCCAAGGCGGAGGAGCAGAAGACCCGCCTCGCCGCCATCCTGCGCGACCTGCACGAAGGCGTCCTGGTCTGCAACCTGAAGCACCAGATCCTTCTGTACAACCAGACCGCTCTGGACATCCTGCACCTGACCGGCGACCTGGGGCTCGGCCGCTCGCTGCTGCATTTCGTGGTGGCGGAGCCGGTGACCCACACGCTGGAGCGGCTGACGCTCCGCGTGCGCGAGGGGCGCCACATCAACCACGAGCACGGCACCACCGCGCAGTTCGTCGGCGCCACCACCGACGGCCGCATCCTGCTGGCCGGCCGCATGAGCGCCATCCTCCAGGACGCGCCGGAGGGCTCCGACGAGCCGCCGTCGATCACGGGCTACGTCATCACGCTTTCCGACGCGACCAGCGAGCTGGCCGCGCTCGGCCAGCGCGACGCGCTGCTGCGCGAGGCGACGGAGGGCTTCTGCGCCCCCATCGCCAACCTGCGCGCCGTCCTGGAAACGCTGGAGGACACGCCGGAGCTGGGGCCGGAGGAGCGCGCCGCCTTCCAGTCCGCGCTGATGGAGTCCTCCACCACCCTGTCGGACCGGCTGGCCCACGTCACGGCGGAATACCGCAACGTGGTCACCGGCTCCTGGCCGATGAGCGACATCCACTCCAACAACCTGATCAACCTGATCCGCCACCGCGTCGGGGCGGAGGCGCAGTACACGGCCACGCTGACCGGCCTGCCGCAGTGGGTGCACGGCGACAGCTACAGCCTCGTCATCCTGTTCGGCTACCTGATCGAGTATGTCTACGCGCTGACCGGCGTCGCCGCCTACGACCTGTCCGTCGAGCCGGAAGGGCAGTGGGTCTATCTGGACATCTCCTGGCAGGGGCCGTCGGTGCCCAGCGGCATCGTGGACAGCTGGCTCGACCACCCGCTGCCCGACGCGCTGGGCGGCCTGACCGTCGGCGACGTGCTCCAGCACCACAAGAGCACGATGTGGAGCGAGCCGGTGAAGGGCTTCGAGGGACGGTCGCGCCTGCGCGTGCCGCTGCCCCCGGCGCTGAAGCCGCCGTCGGCGCACGCCACGGCGCGCAGTTCCGCCCGGCCGGAGTTCTTCGACTTCAACCTGCTGCACCAGCCCCTGGCGACCAGCGAGCTTGGCGCCACGCCGCTCGACCAGCTCCACTACGTGGTGTTCGACACGGAAACGACCGGGCTGGCCCCCAGCAACGGCGACGAGATCATCCAGATCGCCGCCGTGCGCATCGTCGGCGGGCGCATCCTGACCGGCGAGACCTTCAACACGCTGGTCAACCCGAAGCGGGCGATCCCGCCGGAGTCCGTCCCCTTCCACGGCATCACCGACGCCATGGTCGCCGACAAGCCGACCATCGACAAGGTGCTGCCGCAGTTCCGCAGCTTCGTGTCCGGCGCCGTGATGATCGCGCACAACGCCGCCTTCGACCTGAAATTCCTGCGGATGAAGGAACGCGCGGCAGGGGTGACGTTCGACACGCCGGTGCTGGACACCATGCTGCTGTCGCGCATGCTGCTGGGCGACGGCGGCGACCACACGCTGGACGGCATCGCCGAACGGCTGGGGATCGAGGTGGTGGACCGCCACACGGCGCTGGGCGACAGCCTCGTCACCGCCGCGGTCTTCCTGCGCATGGTCGAGATGCTGAAGGAGCGTGACGTGCGCACGCTCGGCGACGCCATCAAGGCCGCGAACATCATCGTCGAGCTGGCGGCGCGGGAGCGGGCCTTTTGACCGGCGCGGCCGACAAGCCGCCTCCCCCGCCGACCCCGCCCCTGCCGGCCAAGGCGGGCATCGACCGCCTGATCGCGCTGTTCCTGTTGGCACTGGTCGCCTTCAACCCCCCGCTGCTGCGCGTGTTCGGCGCCGGCGACACGCTGTTCGGCCTGCCGCTGCTGTACGTGTACGCGCTGGGCGTGTGGGCCGGTGCGATCGCGCTGTTCGCCCTGCTTCTGGAACGCGGAGGGCGGCCATGACCGCGCGGCAAACCACACCCTCGCCCGCCTCCGGCGGGAGAGGGGGGGACCCGCCGCAACGCGGCGGGGGGGTGAGGGCAAGGTTTTTCCGAAAATCCTCGGCCCACATTCCCTATTCTCTCGGCAGAACCTTGCCCTCACCCTCCCATGCTTCGCATGGGTCCCTCCCTCTCCCGGCGGAGCCGGGCGAGGGTTTGCCCTGGCGCGGGGGCTGACGCATGCCCTTTTCCGCCATCGTCGCGGCGTCCTTCGCGTACCTGTTCCTGCTTTTCGCCGTAGCCTGGTGGGCGGATCGCCGTACGAACGTACAACGCAGCGTCATCGCGTCGCCGTACGTGTACGCGCTGTCGCTCGGGGTGTACTGCACGACCTGGACCTTCTACGGGTCGGTCGGTCGGGCGGCGTCGCTGGGCATCGGATTCCTGCCGATCTATCTCGGCCCCACCCTGCTGATGCTCTTGGGGCCGCTGGTGCTGCGGAAGATCCTGCGCATCGCCAAGGCGCAGCGCATCACCTCCATCGCCGACTTCCTCGCCTCGCGCTACGGCAAAAGCCAGGGGCTGGGCGGGCTGGTGGCGCTGACGGCGGTGATCGGGGTGACGCCCTACATCGCCCTGCAGTTGAAAGCCGTGGCCGTCAGCTTCGAGGTTCTGTCGGGCGCCGACCCCAGCGGCCTGACCGGCGGGCTGTCGCTGCCGGTGGTGTTCGACAACGCCTTCTACGTCGCCATCGTCATGGCGGCCTTCGCCATCGTCTTCGGCACCCGCCACATCGACGCCGCCGAGCATCACGAGGGCATGGTCGCCGCCATCGCGTTGGAATCGGTGGTCAAGCTGGTGGCCTTCCTGGTGCTGGGCGGCTTCGTGGTCTGGGTCCTGCACGACGGCGGCACCGACCTGTTCAGCCGCGCCGCCGAGAACCCGGAGATCGTGCGCCTGTTCACCGCCGCCCCGGCGCTGGGGGACGGGTCGTGGTTCACGACGATGCTGCTGTCCACGGCGGCGGTGCTGTGCCTGCCGCGCCAGTTCCAGGTGATGGTGATCGAGAATGTGGACGAACGCCACCTGACCCGCGCGCTGTGGCTGTTCCCGCTCTACATGCTGCTGATCAACCTGTTCGTGCTGCCGGTCGCCGTGGCCGGACTGCTGCGCTTCCCCGACCGGGCGGTGGACCCGGACATGTTCGTGGTGGCGCTGCCGCTGGCGGCGGGCGAAGGCTGGCTGGCGCTGCTGGCCTTCATCGGCGGGCTGTCGGCGGCGACGGGCATGATCATCGTGGAGGCCATCGCCCTGTCCACCATGGTCAGCAACGACCTCGTCCTGCCGCTGCTGCTCCGCTCCCGCAGCGCGCGGCTGGGGCGGCGGCACGACCTGTCGCCGCTGCTGCTGACCATCCGGCGGGCCGCCATCGTGGCGATCCTGCTGCTCGGCTACGTCTATTTCCGCATCGCGGGGTCGGCCTACGCGCTGAGCGCCATCGGGCTGATCTCCTTCACGGCGGTGGCGCAGTTCGCTCCGGCGCTGATTGGCGGCATCTACTGGACCGGGGCGACGCGGCGCGGCGCCCTGGCGGGCCTCAGCGCCGGCATCCTGACCTGGGCCTACACGCTGCTGCTGCCGAGCTTCGCGCGGTCGGGCTGGCTGCCGGGGACCTTCATCGACGACGGCCCCTGGGGGCTGGCCCTGCTGCGCCCCTACGCCCTGTTCGGGCTCGACGGGATGGACCCGCTGACCCACGCCCTGTTCTGGAGCCTGCTGCTGAACGTCGGCGGCCTCGTGCTGGTGTCGCTGCTCGACCGGCCGGGCATCGGGGAGCGGGCGCAGGCCACCGCCTTCGTGGAGGTGTTTTATCACGGGGGAGGCCCCGCCCTGTCCGCCGATCCCTGGCACGGCCGCGCCACCGTCGGCGAGTTGCGGCGCATCACCGCGCGCTTCCTGGGGCCGCAGCGCGCCGAACTGGCCTTCACGCAATACGCCAAGTCGCACGACCACCCGCTGGAGCCGGACCGCCGCGCCCGCACCGACCTCGTGCGCTTCGCCGAACGCCTGCTGGCCGGGGCCATCGGCGCCGCCTCCGCGCGCGTGGCCCTGGCCTCGGCGGTGGAAGGCGGGGAGGTCAGCCGTCCCGAGCTGATGCGCATGCTGGACGAGACCAGCCACGTCATCGAATACAGCC
Organism: Azospirillum mesophilum; assembly: GCF_053470405.2. Classification (NCBI taxonomy): domain Bacteria; kingdom Pseudomonadati; phylum Pseudomonadota; class Alphaproteobacteria; order Rhodospirillales; family Azospirillaceae; genus Azospirillum; species Azospirillum mesophilum. The sequence continues at coordinate 126,947 of NZ_JBPXMQ020000001.1, read as the reverse complement.
GCCAGCTCGAACACAAGACCGCCGAGCTGGAGCGCGCCACCGCCGCCCTGCGCGCCGCCAACGAACGGCTGAAGGAGCTGGACCGGCTGAAGGACGAGTTCCTGTCCACCGTGACGCACGAGCTGCGCACGCCCCTGACCTCCATCCGCGCGCTGACCGAGATCCTCTACGACAACCCCGACATCGAGCTTGAGCAGCGGCAGGAGTTCCTCGGCACCGTCATCACGGAGAGCGAGCGGCTGACCCGCCTGATCAATCAGGTCCTGGACATGGCGAAGATCGAGGCCGGCGAGATCGACTGGCAGATCGAGCCCATGGACCTGGGTACGGCCGTCGAGCAGGCGGCGGCAGCCACCAGCCAGCTGTTCCACGAGCGCGGCATCCTTCTGGACGTGGCGATCCCGCCCGACCTGCCGCCGGTGCGCGGCGACCACGACCGGCTGGTGCAGGTGGCCGTCAACCTGCTGTCCAACGCCGCCAAGTTCACCCCGCCCGGCGGCCGCGTCGCCCTGACGCTGACCGCCGAAGCCGGCATGGCCCGCGTGTCCGTCGCCGACACCGGCCCCGGCATCGCGCCGGAGCACCAGTCCATCATCTTCGAGCGCTTCCGCCAGGTCGGCGACACCATGACCGACAAGCCGCAGGGCACCGGCCTGGGCCTGGCCATCTGCAAGCGAATCGTCGAACACCTGGGCGGGCGCATCTGGGTCGAAAGCACCCCCGGCGCCGGAGCAACCTTTGCGTTCACCATCCCGCTCGCCCCCGTCGGGATCACGGCCATTTCCACAGCCGATTCCCCGTCCCCTCCGGAGAGCGCGAACAGCGGAGGGCCCGGCGGGGGCGATTGACCCGGCGAAGTCACATCCCGCCCGGCTCGCGACACCGGTTGACACAGAACCGTCCGGTTGGCTTAACGAATCCTTATACGTGCTCTGGCAGGGTTTGACCCAAATGCCGGGAGCGGCGGAGGCTGCCCGGCGTGGGTCGTGCGCGGCCGGGTGGTAAGGAGGGGTCGGTGACTCTGATCAAGTGGAGCGACGAGAACGGACAGGTCCGGCTGGGATTGCCCAGCGACCTGGACCTCGCCATGGCGCAGCCGCTGCTGGACAGCCTGCGGGCGGGATTCGGCGCCTCCGGCACGGTCATCGCCGACGCTTCGGCGGTGGAGCGCGTCAGCACCGCCTGCGTCCAGGCGCTTCTGGTCGCCGCCCGGCATGCCGCCGAACACAACCATACATTCGCCATCGCGCAGCCTTCCGAGGTCCTGACGGAGGCGTGCGAGGATCTGGGCCTCGCCCCGTGGCTGAAGCAATGGAGCCAAGCGTGAAGAAGAAGGTACTCACCGTCGACGATTCGCGGACCATGCGGGACATGGTCGCCTTCACGCTGAAGGGCGCGGGTTACGAGGTGGTGGAGGCCGGCGACGGCCAGCAGGCGCTGAACGTCATCGGCACCAACAAGGTGGACCTCGTCATCACCGACCTGAACATGCCGGTGATGGACGGGCTGACCCTGATCCGCCGCCTGCGCGCCACGCCGGCGCACCGCACGCTGCCGATCCTGATGCTGACCACCGAGGCCGACGAGAAGAAGAAGGCCGAGGGGCGGGCGGTCGGGGCAACCGGCTGGATCGTGAAGCCCTTCAACCCCGAAAAGCTGATCTCCGTGGTGCAGAAGGTGTGCGGCTGACGCCGCATCGCAGAAGGTGCGCGGCCGGTGCCGCGCGAGGCTGAGAGGGCACGCCCGTGGAAGACCTGAGCCGGTTCAAGCAAACCTATTTCGACGAGAGCGCCGAGCTGCTCGCCGTCGCCGAATCCGGGCTGCTGCGGCTGACCCCCGGTGAGGTCGATTCCGACGAGGTCAACGCCATCTTCCGCGCCGTCCACTCGATCAAGGGCGGCGGCGGCGCCTTCGGCTTCACCGAGCTGGTCGCCTTCGCGCACGAGTTCGAAACGGTGATGGACGGGGTGCGCAACAACACCATCCCCGTCACGACCGAGCTGGTGGACACGCTGATCCGCGCCAACGACGTGCTGGGCCAGATGCTGGCCTATGCGCGCGAGGGCGAGCCCGCACCGCCGGGCACCACCGACGGCACCGTGGCCGCGCTGCGCCGCCATCTGGCCGGCGAGGCCGCCCACGCCGAGCCCGCCGCCGCCGAGCCCGCCGCCGCCGAGCCCGCTCAAGCCGCCGAACCGGCTCCGGCCACCGCCTATCCGGACGACGAGGACGACGAGGCCGGCATCTTCGGCGACGCCATGGCCGCCATCGACGCCGCCCGCGCGGCGGAATTCGCCTTGGGCCCCGACCCGGTGCCCGAGGGGAAGGTGCGCTGGACCATCGTCTTCCGGCCGAAGACCGACCTGCTGATGTCGGGCAACGAGCCCACCTTCATGCTGCGCGCGCTGCGCCGGCTGGGCGACGCGAGGGTCGACTGCCACTTCGACAACCTGCCGAACCTCCAGAATCTGGAGGCGGAGCTGCTGTTCCTGTCCTGGACGGTCACGCTGGTCGCCGATCCGGACGTCGATCTGGAAAAGATCAACGACGTCTTCGAGTTCGTCGCCGACGAATGCGACATCCGCATCACCGCCGAGGCCCCGCCCCCCGTGCTGGCCGAGCCTCCGCCGGCCGATCCGGAGCCCGTCCCGCCGCCCGCCACCGAACCGGTGCCCGTGGCGGCGGCCCCCGTCGCCCCGGCCCCCGTTGCCTCAGCGCCGAAGCCGGCCGAACCGGCCAAGCCGCGCGCCAACGGCGGCGGCGGCGAGCACGCCGGCCTGACCAGCCACACCATCCGCGTGGACCTCGACAAGATCGACCGGCTGGTCAACATGGTCGGCGAGATGGTCATCACCCAGGCGATGATCGCGGAGCATGTCCGCGAACTGCCGCCGGGCGAGTTCCAGGAGCTGCTGGAAGGGCTGGAACAGCTGGCCCAGCACACACGCGAGCTGCGCGAAAGCGTGATGTCGATCCGCGCCCAGCCGGTGTCCAGCGTCTTCTCCCGTATGCCCCGGCTGGTCCGCGAATGCGCCGCCGCCACGGGCAAGGAGGTGCAGCTGGTCACCTCCGGCGAGACGACGGAGGTGGACAAGACGGTGGTGGAAAACCTCGTCGACCCGCTGACGCACATGATCCGCAACTCCATCGACCACGGGCTGGAAAGCCCCGACGAGCGGGAGCGCATCGGCAAGCCGCGCGCCGGCACCGTGCACCTGTCGGCGCAGCACCGGTCGGGCCGCATCGTCATCGAGATCACCGACGACGGGCGCGGCATCAACCGGCCCAAGGTGCTGTCCAAGGCCATCGAGAAGGGCCTCGTCCAGCCCGGCGCCAGCCTGACGGACGAGGAGATCGACAACCTGATCTTCCTGCCGGGCTTCTCCACCGCCGATCAGGTGTCGAACCTGTCGGGGCGCGGCGTCGGCATGGACGTGGTGCGCCGGAACATCACCTCGCTCGGCGGGCGCATCGGCGTCTATTCCACGCCCGGCGAGGGCTCCCGCTTCGTGCTGTCGCTGCCGCTGACGCTGGCCGTTCTGGACGGCATGGTGATCTCGGTCGGCGTGGAGCGCTTCGTACTGCCGCTGACCAACATCGTGGAAAGCCTGCGGCCCAAGCCGGCGGACCTGCACGGGCTGGTCGGCAAGTGCGACGTGATGATGGCGCGCGGGGAGTATGTGCGGCTGGTCTACCTGCACCAGCTGTTCGGCATCCCGGAGGCGGTCACCGACCCGACCCGCGCGCTGGTCGTGCTGGTGGAGACGGAGGACGGCTCCCGCCTCGGCCTCGTCGTGGACGAGGTGCTGGGCCAGCAGCAGGTCGTCATCAAGAGCCTGGAAGCCAATTTCCGCCGTCTCGACGGTGTCGCGGCGGCGACCATCCTGGGCGACGGCCGCGTCGCCCTGATCCTCGACGTCGCCGGCCTGCGCGAGATGAGCCGGCACCACGAATCCGGGTCCACGCGCGCGCCGTCCGCACCGATGGCCGCGCTGCCCGCCCCCGCACTCGAACCGGTCTGAGGCCCTAAGCGATGAGCACTTCCACCGCGCTCACCACCGTCGGAGGCACCCGCACCGACGCCATGTCGGTGAACGGCTCCGAGGAGCAGTACGTCACCTTCACCGTCGGCAGCGAGGAATACGGGGTCAACATCCTGTCCGTCCGCGAAATCCGCGGCTGGACGCCGGAAAGCCGGCTGCCGAACCTGCCGGACTATGTGCGCGGGGTCATCAACCTGCGCGGCATCATCATCCCGATCTTCGACCTGCGCGCCCGCTTCGGCGGCGGCGCCACGGAGGTCACCAAGCGCCACGTCGTGGTGGTGATCCAGGTGGGCGAGCGCACGCGCGGCATCCTGGTGGACGCCATCTCCGACATCCTGGCCATCGGCCACGACTCCATCAAACCGCCGCCCGACGTGGACAGCGGCATGGTCGACGCGGAATACCTCAGCGGCCTCTACACCGCCGAAGACCGCATGGTCACGCTGCTGAGCGTGGAAAAGCTGTTCTCCGTGGAGACGACCGGCGACCTGGACGCCGTCGCGAGGGGCCCGCTGGCGCTGGAAAAGGCGTCCTAAGGCCGGCGGGCGACGCCGTCACCGCCGAACAAAACTGAATGTCGAACAAAACTGAATAATGGGGTTGGAGGGGGCTTTTCATGGCGAAGGGGGTCGGGTCGTTCGTCTCGAATTTGGGCATCTCGAAACGGCTGTGGCTTGCCTTCGGCCTCCTTCTGGCGCTGCTGGTGGCCCAGGTCGTCGCCGGGACGGCCGGCATCCGCAGCCTGAACGGCAACGTCGACGCCGTCCTGGCCTCCTCCGACCTGTCGAGCTTCGCGAAGGACCTCGCCACCCGCCTCGCCAACCAGCGCATCCAGGGCCGTGACTACCTGTTCACGGGCGACATCAAATCGCTGGAGCGCCAGCGCGCGCTGCGGGCCGAGTTCGACAAGGTCATGGCCGACCAGCAGGCCCTCATCAAGGGGTCCGCCCACGCCGCCAAGTTCGAGGAGCTGTCCCGCCTCCACGCCGAGTACCACACCCAGTTCGAGGAGGTGCGGGGCTTCCGCGAACGCTACGACGCGGCCATCCGCCAGCGCATGGACCCGCTGGGCGCCAAGCTCACCGACACGCTGGAGCAGATCGTCGAGAGCACGCTGGCCTCGGGCAACAAGGACGCCGCCATCGCCGCCGAGGAGGCGGAGAAGCACTGGGTCCTGACCCGCCTCTACGCCAACCGCGCCATCGGCATGAAGGACGCCGGCGCGCCGAAGCTGCTGGACAAGAATCTCGCCGAGATGCTGGAGCACATCCGCGAGGCGCAGGCGATGCTCAGCGACGCGCGCCTGACCCAGCTGCTGCGCGAGGTCGAGGCGCGCGCGCCGGACTACCGCGCGGCCTTCAACGACGCCGTCGCCGCCGACCGCGACGTGGACCGGCTGCGCGCGGAGGTGGTCGCCAAGGTCGTCGGACGGCTGAACGAGACGCTGAACGCCGTGACCGCCGCCGTCCACGCGGAGCAGGACGCGATCGAAAAGCGCGCCGAGGAGGAGGTGTCCAACGGCCTCCTCGTGTCGCTGGCCATCGGCGGCCTGTCGCTGCTGCTGGGCATCCTGGCGGCGCGGATCATCGCCGGCTCCATCACCGGCCCGGTCAACGGCATCCGCAAGGTGATGACCGACCTGACCGACGGGCACCTGAACGTCACCGTCCCCCACACCGACGGGCGCGACGAGCTGGGCGAGATGGCCCGCGCCGTGGACGCCTTCAAGGACGACGCGGTGGCCGCCGTCTGCTCGCGCATCGCGCTGGACCGCGTGTCGGCCAACATCATGCTGGCGGACCCGAACGGCACCATCACCTACGGCAACGCCTCCCTCCAGGAGATGTTCAGGATCGCGGAAGCCGACCTGAAGACAGCGATGCCGGGCTTCGACGCGGGCACGCTGGTCGGCCGCAGCGTTGACGATTTCCAAAAGGACCCGGCCCAGCGCCGCCTGATCGGCAACCTGACGGCCTCGCACAAGGCCATGCTGAAGATCGGCCGCCGCAGCTTCGAGATCGTCGCCAACCCGGTGATCGGCCGCCATGGCGAGCGGCTGGGCACGGTCCTGGAATGGCGCGACCTGACCGACGAGCTGTCCATCGAGGCCGAGATCGCCGACATCGTGAACAGCGCCGTGCGCGGCGACTTCTCCCGCCGCATCGCGCTGGACGGCAAGGCCGGCTTCTTCCGTCTGGTCAGCGAAGGCATCAACCGGCTGGCCGGCAACGTTTCCGACGTGTCGGAGGAGCTGGCCTCGACGCTGGAATCCCTGTCCCAGGGCGACCTGTCGCGCCGCATCGACAAGCCCTACGAGGGCGTCTTCCTGCGCCTGAAGGAGGATTTCAACAACACCGTCGACAAGCTGTCGGAGATCGTCCGCCGCATCAACGGTGCCGCCGAATCCATCGCCGCCGCCAGCGGGGAGATCGCCGACGGCAGCCTCGACCTGTCGGAGCGCACGGAGCAGCAGGCCTCCTCGCTGGAGGAGACGGCGGCGAGCATGGAGGAGCTGGCGGCGACCGTCCGTTCCAACGCCGACAACGCCCAGCAGGTCAACAGCTTCGCCGTCGACGCCCGCGCCGCCGCCGAACGCGGCGGGCAGGTCGCGGCCAGCGCCGTGGAGGCGATGCGCCGGATCGAGCAGTCGTCGCAGAAAATCTCCGACATCATCGGGGTGATCGACGAGATCGCCTTCCAGACCAACCTGCTGGCGCTGAACGCCGCCGTGGAGGCCGCCCGCGCGGGCGACGCCGGGCGTGGCTTCGCGGTGGTCGCGCAGGAGGTGCGCAACCTCGCCCAGCGCTCCGCCCAGGCGTCGAAGGAAATCAAGACGCTGATCCTGGACAGCGGCGCGCAGGTGAAGGACGGGGTGGAGCTGGTGCGCTCCGCCGGCAGCACGCTGACCGACATCGTGTCCGGCATCGCCCGCGTCGCCGACCTCGTGTCGGAGATCGCGCGCGCGACCGCCGAGCAGGCGTCCGGCCTGGACGAGGTGAACACCGCCGTCGCCCAGATGGACGAGATGACCCAGAAGAACGCCGCGCTGGTCGAGGAAAGCACGGCCGCCGCCCGCTCGCTGGAGGAACAGGCCGCCCAGCTTCGCCAGCAGATGGCCTTCTTCGCGCTCGACCGCGCCGCTGCCGCCGGGCGCGGCGGGTCCGACGACCTGTCCCGCCACGTCCAGCTGATCGAGAACACCAAGATCGACCACATCACCTTCCGCGAGAACGTGATGAAGGCCGTCCAGGGCAGGGGTGACGCCACGTCCGACCGGCTGGCCGACCATCACGGCTGCCGGCTGGGCAAGTGGTACGACACGATGACCGACGCCGCGGTCCGCAGCTCGCCGGTCTTCGCCAAGCTGGCCGAGCCGCACGCCCGTTTCCACGAGGCCGGCAAACGCGCCCTGGCCGCGCACGAGCAGGGCGACGAGACCGCCGCCACCCGCGCGCTGGAGGATCTGGAGCGTCTGTCGGGCACCGTGCTCGGCCTTCTCGACCAGCTGGCCGCCGACGTCCGGGCCAAGGCCCGCGGACGGGCGGCGTGAGCGGGGGCGGGAGCCGCACCATGTTCAAGACGGCAGGCCGGTCATGACCTCCGCCAACAGCGCCCGCATCGCCGTGACTCCCGTCGCCCCCGGCCGGCGGGAATTCCCGTTCGAGCAGCGGCACTTCGACTTCATCGCCCACATGCTCTACCAGCTGGCGGGGATCGCGCTCGCCCCGCACAAGGTGGAGATGGTCTATTCCCGCCTTGCCCGCCGGCTGCGGGAGCTTCAGCTGCCGGATTTCGACGCCTACTGCACCCTGCTGGAAAGCGAGGAGGGGGCGAACGAGGTCGGTTTCCTGGTCAACGCGCTGACCACCAACCTGACCAGCTTCTTCCGCGAGTCCCACCACTTCGACTTCCTGGCGAGCAAGGCCATCCCGGAGATGCGCGCCCGCCACACGGGCGAATCCTCGCACCCGCGCCTGCGCATCTGGTCGGCCGGCTGCTCCTCCGGACAGGAGCCCTACACCATCGCCATGGTGCTGTCCGCCGCCTTCGGGCCGGAGCTTCGGCGCTGGGACGCCAAAATCCTCGCCACCGACATCGACACCCACATGGTGGACACCGCCCGGCGCGGCGTTTATTCGGCCGAGGTGGCGGACAGCATCCCCGCCAACCTGCGCGACCGCTTCACCCACCGCATCCGCGAGGGGGGCGAATCGAAGGTCGTCATGCACGACGACCTGAAGCGTCTGATCACCTTCAAGCCGCTGAACCTGCTGGAGCATTGGCCCATGAAGGGGCCGTTCGACGCGATTTTTTGCCGCAACGTTCTCATCTATTTTGACCGCGTCGGCCGCACCCAGGTAATCGAGAATTTCGCCCGCCTGCTGGAGCCGGGCGGATGCCTGTTCCTCGGCCATTCGGAAAGCCTGTACGGCGTGTCCAACCGCTTCCGCCAGACCGGCCCGACCATCTACCGGAGACTCTGACGCATGGCAGGTCTTTTAAGCCGTCGTGCGGCTCAGAAGGGGCAGAGCGGCGGGTACTTCAACCCACAGTTCCAGGCACACACCCTGAAGGTGTTCCTGGGGCACCATCTGGTCAGCGACCGGTCGGACGTGATGATGGTCACGACGTTGGGCTCCTGCGTGGCCGCCTGCGTCCACGACCCGGCGACGGCCATCGGCGGCATGAACCATTTCCTGCTGCCGGAGGTGCCGGAGTCGGAGGACGGCGGCACCGGCACCGCGGCGCGCTACGGCTCTGTCGCCATGGAGCGGCTGATCAACGACCTGCTGGCCAAAGGCGCCCGGCGCGAGCGGCTGGAGGTGAAGCTGTTCGGCGGCGCCCGCGTCATCGACAGCAGCTTCGACGTCGGCCAGCGCAACGCGCGCTTCGCGCTCGACTACATCCGGCGCGAGGGGCTGAAGCTGGTCGGCCAGGATCTGGGCGGCGCGTCGGCCCGGCGCATCCACTATTTCCCGCACACGGGGAAGGCGATGCGCAAGATGCTGCGGCCGGAGGCCCTGTCGGAGACGGCGAGCCAGGAACTGCACTTCCGCTCCACCCTCCGGCAGCAGCCGATCGAGGGCGACGTCGAACTGTTCGGAGAGGACTGAACCATGCCCCGCCCCATTCGCGTCGTGATCGTCGACGACAGCAGCCTGATGCGGGAGATGCTGAAGTCCATCATCTCCGAGGATCCCGGAATCGAGGTGGCCGGCGTCGCCCGCGACCCCTACGAGGCGCGCGAGGTCATCAAGCAGACCAACCCGGACGTCATCACGCTCGACATCGAGATGCCGCGCATGGACGGCCTGTCCTTCCTGGAAAAGATCATGACCCTGCGCCCGACGCCGGTGGTCATGGTCTCCTCCCTGACCCAGGAAGGCTCCGACGCGACCATCCGGGCGCTGGAGATCGGGGCGGTGGACTGCGTCGCCAAGCCCGACGGCTCCGACGGCCACGGGTTCGAGGCGATGGCGCACGAGTTGATCGGCAAGATCCGCGTGGCCGCCACCGCACGCCTGTCCATGCGGCGCCCGCACGCGCCGTCCGCCACCCTGCCGACGCCGCGCCGCGCCGGGTCGGGCACCCGCTTCATCGCCATCGGCGCCTCCACCGGCGGGGTGGAGCGCATCCGCGACGTGCTGGCCGTCATGCCGGCGGACTGCCCGCCCATCGTCATCACCCAGCACATGGGACCCAGCTACGTGCCGAGCTTCGCCGCCCGGCTGGACCGCATTTCCCCGCCGACCGTCCAGGTCGCCACCCAGGGCGCCCGGCTGACGCAGGGCGTGGTCTACATCGCCCCCGGCGACCGGCATCTGGTCGTCATCCGCGACGCCCAGGGCTACAGCTGCCACATCCAGGACGGCCCGCCGGTCAGCGGCCACCGCCCGTCGGTGGACGCGCTGTTCTCCTCCGTCGCCCGCGCGGCGGGGCCGAACGCGGTGGGGGTGATCCTGTCCGGCATGGGCCGCGACGGGGCGACGGGCATGCTGGCCATGCGGGAGGCCGGGGCCTACACGATCGGCGAGCAGGAATCGAGCTGCGTGGTCTATGGTATGCCGCGCGCGGCCTTCGAGGCCGGGGCGGTCGCCATCGAGCTGCCGCTGGCCCAGATTCCGGCCGAGATGCTGCGCGCGTTCGACGCCATCGGCGACCACCGAAGCCGGGCGAACTGAGCGGGCGAATTGAGGAGCACCATGATGTCTTTCGACGGCCGCGCGCCCTACCCGGAGGCTGGTCCGGAATCGCTCGGAACCGCATCGCCCGATCAGGCGGAGAAGGTCCCCGTCACCGCCGACCTGCTGTCCACCTGGATCGGCTACGCCGACGTGCAGCGCCGCACGATGGAAGCCATCCAGCACGAGCTGTCGCGCACCTCCGCCACGGTGGAGGACGCCACGCTGGACCTGTCGGCGCGCTTCCGCGAGCTGGCCGAAAAGGCCATGCAGCAGTCGCAGCGGGTCGAACAGATCGTCAGCGTCGCCGGCTCCGTCGCCATCGACGGCGAGCGCGTGCCCATGGACCAGCTGGTCACGAGCATGCAGGACATGATCGCGGACATGATCGCGAACATCGTCACGCTGTCGCGCCACGCCATGAGCATGGTCTACCTGCTGGACGACGTGCAGAAGGACGTGTCGGAGCTGGAGAAGTCCATCGCCGACATCGACGCCATCAACCGGCAGACCAACTTCCTGGCACTGAACGCCACCATCGAGGCGACCCGCGCCGGCGAGGCCGGGAAGACCTTCGCCGTGGTGGCGCAGGAGGTGCGGCACCTGTCCCGCTCCACCGGCGAGCTGGCCGACCGCATGCGCTCCAAGGTCACGGCGGTCGTCAAGGGCGTGCGCAACGGCCACGACATCCTGCGCCAGATCGCCGACACCGACATGTCGCCGCAGATGCTCGCCAAGGAGCGGGTGGACAAGACCATGGAAAGCCTGGTCGACCAGACCGGCCACTTCCAGTCGGTGCTGGAGACCGCGGCCACCGTGTCGCAGGACATGTCCACGACCATCAGCCACATGGTCACCGGCATGCAGTTCCAGGACCTGACCAAGCAGCGGCTGGAGGCGATCAACGACAGCCTCGCCATCATGGTGGCCGGGCTGGACGAGCTGGAAAACCGCACCCGCGTCGAATTGCCCGCTTCCTTTGGCGGCCGCGTTCCGCAGGAATGGCTCGACGAGCTGCTCGGCCGCTTCAAGCTGAGCGAGATGCGGCAGCGCTTCGTGCGGAAACTTTTGCTGGAAGGAACCGCGCTGGACGAGCACGGCGTGCTTGACGTGGATGCCGGGCACGACGACAGTTCCGGCGGCGACATCGAACTGTTCTGACCAACCGCCTTGGCGTGGCCGGCAAGGCCACACCGACCAAACGACCCTTCAGGGACACCGGACCGATGGACTACGGAATTGAGAGCAAGGACCAGGAAGCCGTGGTTCGGTTGCGCGGCCGCTTGACCTTCAACGACCACGCCAAGCTGCGCGCGCTGATCCGCGAGATGCTGCAAAGCGGGTCCAAGCGTCAGGTCCTCGATCTCTCCGCGCTGGAATTCGTCGACTCGGCGGGCATCGGCATGCTGCTGATCGCACGCGAGGAGATGGACAACGCCGGCAAGCAGCTCGTCCTGCGCGCCGCGGCCGGCCAGGTCAAGCGCGTGCTGACCGTGGCGCAGCTCAACAAGATCGTGACGATCGAGGACTGATCCTTGGTCCCCGCCCGATCCCACGTCGCCGCCCTGCATGGCCTGGGCGTGCCGGCCGATCGGCTGGCGCGTCTGTCGGCGGTCGCCTGCCTTCCGCCCTGGCCGCCCGGCGCGGGGGCGTCCGGCGTGGAATTCGACGAATCCGTGCTGGTGCTGCTGGGCAGCGCCGACGTGGCCGAGCCGCCCGAGGTTTGGGCGCGGCCCTTCGCCGCATGGATCGAGGCGGCGGCCCTGTCCGACGCCGAACTGGCCACGGCCGTGGAGCGCGCCCGCCGGGCCGACCTGTTCGCCTGCCTGACCACGGCGTCGGCGAACCAGCTTCACCTCGCCGCCCGCATCCTCGCCTGCATCGCCGCCCGCCGCCCGTCGATGACGTCCGCCCAGCGCGACGACATGGAACTGGCGCTGCACGAGGCCATCAGCAACGCGGTGGTGCACGGCAACCTTCAGGTCGAAGGCATGAAGGGCCTGAGCGTCGCGGCGCTGGAGCGCTTTTCCCTCGACCTCGCCGCGCGCCTGGCCGACCCCTCCTTCGCCAACCGCCGGGTGGAGGTCTGCGTCTGGATGGAGGACGACTCGGTGACCGTCGAGGTCGCCGACGAGGGCACCGGCTTCGCCCGGCCGGAGCACATCGAGTACGGCGCGTCGGGCCGCGGGCTTGACCTGATCGCCGCCATCGCGGACGAGCTTCAGCTCCTCGACGGCGGCCGGCGCATCCGCATGAGGTTCCCGCTGTGACGGAGCCGGCCTCCTTACCCGGCGGCATCGGACGCCCCTCCATCACCGGCTGCAACATCCTGGTGGTGGACGACACCGACTTCAACCGCACCCTGATCGGCGCCCTGCTGAACGAGGCGGGCTTCCGCAACATCTCCTACGCCAAGGACGGGTTCGAGGCGCTGGCCCAGATCGAGGCGCAGACCCCGGATCTGCTGATCCTCGACATCATGATGCCGGGCATGGACGGGTTCGAGGTGTGCCAGCGCCTGCGCGCCAACCACGCCTACGCCGACCTGCCGGTGCTGGTGCAGACCGCGCTGTCCTCCAGCGACGACCGCAACAAGGCCTTCGCCGCCGGCACCACCGACCTCATCTCCAAGCCGCTGGACCGGGCGGAACTGCTGGCCCGCGTGCGCATCCACCTGGAAAACCGCGTCCTGATCCGCAACCTCCAGACCTACCGCGCGCGCGTGGAGGGGGAGCTGGCGATGGCGCGGTCCATGTACGACCACCTGCTGCCCTCGGCGGCGTTGCGCGCCTCGCTGCGGCAGAGCGCCCGCGTGGAGCTGCGCTCGCACATCATCCTGTCCTCGGACATGGGCGGCGACCTGTGGGGCGTGCTGCCGCTGGACGAGGGGCGCTTCGGGGTGTTCCTGCTGGACATGGCCGGGCGCGGCGTGTCGGCCGCGCTGAACGCCTTCCGCATGCACACCCTGATCCACGAGCTGGCCCCCACCCACGGCGAACGGCCCGACGCCTTCCTGGCGGAGCTGAACGACCGCGCCGTCAGCCTGCTGGAGTTGGGGGAGCACGCGACCGTCATCTACGGCGTGGTGGACGCGGCCGCGGGGCATTTCACCTACGCGGCGGCGGCGGCGACCAACCCGGCGCTGATCCCGCCGAACGGCGGCCCGCTGCTGTTCGGCGATGCCGCCGGCCTGCCGGTGGGCATCACCCCCGGCAACCATTACGAGGCGCGGACCCTGCCCTTTCCACCGGGCGGGGTGCTGGCGCTCTATTCCAACGCGGTGCTCGACGCCCTCGACGCGGCCGGAACGGACGCCGGGGACAGCGACGTCCCCGCCCTCGCCCGTGTGATCGGCGGAGCCATGGGCGGCGCGCCCCTGGGCGACGGGGAAGACGCCTTCACGGCGGTGACCGCCGCGCTGACGGCGGCGCTGGGCGAGACGCCGGGTGACGACCACACGCTCGTCTGGATCGAGCACGGGAGACCCTCGTGATGGAACACCCGGACGTCGGCACCGGCCTGGAGAACGCGCGGGTGATGGTGGTGGACGACAACCGCGTCAACCGCCACCTGCTGCTGGCCCTGCTGGAGCGCGGCGGCGTCCGGCACATCGAGATGGCCGAGGACGGCATCGACGCGCTGAACCGCATGGACAGCTTCCGGCCGGATCTGATCCTGCTGGACCTGATGATGCCGAACCTGGACGGGTTCGAGATGTGCAAGCGCCTGCGCACCGACCCCGTGTGGAAGGACCTGCCGGTGCTGGTGCAGTCCAGCCTGAACCGGGCGGAGGACCGCGCCAAGGCCTTCGCCGCCGGGGCGACCGACTATGTGACCAAGCCGATCAACGCGGTCGAGCTTCTGGCCCGCGTGCGCATCCACCTGCAGAACCGGGCGCTGGTGCACGACCTCCAGCTCTTCCGCGAGCGCACGGAGACGGAGCTGGCGCTCGCCCGCAAGATGCAGGAACGGCTGATGCCCACGCCGGAGCGTCTGGCGGAGGTGGAAGCCGCCGTCGGCCTCGCCATCCATGCCCATTTCGCCCCCTCGTCGGAGCTGGGCGGCGATTTCTGGGACCTGCGGCGCGACGGCCGGGGCCGGCCCGTTCTGACCATGGTCGACTTTTCCGGTCATGGCGTGGGGGCGGCGCTGAACACCTTCCGCCTGCACGCCATCTGCCAGCAGATGGACTTCACCGACTTCGACCCGGCGGCCTTCCTGGCGACGGTCAACAAGCGGCTCTGCGCGCTGTTGCCCAACGGGCAGTTCGCCACCATGCTGGCCGGCTACGTGGACCAGGCGGAAGACCGCTTCGTCTACGCGTCCGCCGGCTCCACCAAGCCGATGGTCTGGGCGCCGGGCGACGAGTCCCCGACGCTGGGCGAAAGCGCCGGCCTTCCGCTGGGCCTTCTGGCCTCGGCGGACTACGAGGCGCGCTCGGTCCCCCTGCCGCCCGGCGGGCGCCTGTTCCTCTATTCCGACGGCGCCATCGAGATCCCCGTGGGCGACGACGTTCTGGACGAGCCCGGCCTCGCCGCCATGATCGCCGAACGCCGGGGGGAAACGGACGGCCAGCGCTTCCTGGACAGCGTCCTGGAGGCCCTGCGCGCCACCGGCCCCATCGACGACGACCTCACCGCGCTGCTGGTGACGCGCGCGGGGTGACGGGGAGCAGGACCGACCGACCGCATGCACGTCTTCTGTGACGAGTCCGGCGGAACCGGACGGGACGACAGCGTCTTCCTGGTTGCGGCGGTGTCGCTGACGGCCGGCGAGGCCACGCGCGTCATGAAATCCTTCCGCAAGGCGACGGGACTGCGCGGCGAGGTCAAGGGCAGCCGACTGACGGACAAGGAACGCAAGCTTTTCTTCGAAGTCCTGAAGAAGAATTCCGTGCCACCGGTGAGCGTGGTTTATTGCAGTGGCTTGGAAACCCTTGGGAATTGGGCATTGGGCACCCTGGACGGACCCGACCTGTGGGCGGAACTGATCGTGGAGAGCACTTTGTGGCTCGGCACGGGCTCGACCATCGCCATTTCCGTGGACCAGCGCTACCAAGGCCCGAAAGCGCGTCGCGTGCAGACCGCAATCAGCATGGCCGTCGCCAACCGCGCGGGCGCCAACCGCATCATGGTGCAATTCGTCGACAGCCAGATGAGCGACGGCGTGCAGATTGCCGATGTTGTCGCAAACACCGCGTACCGCGAAATCACGTCCTTCGGGGCTCAACCCCGTTTCCGTGGATTGGCTGACGCCGGAGCGATGGTCATACGGCCGCTCGAACTGAAAACCCGGCGCCCGCACTGGCTGGAGCCGCTCCCCGCCTGAAACCAAAAGAGCCGCCCCGAGGGACGGCTCTTGATTGGGGGTCGGCACACCGCCGAGAAGTCCCGCCTCCAGTCACTAGCGGGGCCATACAGCCCCTCCTTAGCGGGCGACGGCTGCGGTGCTTTCGCACGCTTACCACGACGCCCTTCTAAAATAGTCCCGATATCGATGGGCCGTCAAGGCGGGCCGTCCTGCAAATTCACTCCTGCAAATTCACTCCTGCAAATTCGCCCCTACAAATTCGCCAGAGCCTTCCGGATGGCCGTGCGGAAGGCGTCCAGCGAGGCGATGTTCAGCAGGAACAGCACATGCCCGCGCGCGTCGCCGGAGGCCAGCGCCACCTCGATGCGGACGAACAGCACCGGATCATCGGCGGCGCCGATGACCTCGGCCGGCAGGCCGCTGCAATAGCTGGCCAGCGCGCCGGCGATCTCGCCTTCCACCAGATTGGACAGGCTGGCGAGGCAGCCGTTCAGGATGATGTTGCCGATCTCGGTCAGCGCGTCCTGCTCGACCTCGCCCGGTGCTGCGGCGGCCGGATCCACGGGAACGAGCCGGCCGACGAGGGCCAGCGTGCCGCTCTCCGGCAGGACCAGCATCGCTTCGCCGGTGAAGGGGCCGCTGAAGGCGCCGTGCACCGCGCAGACGCGGGCGGCGGCATCGGGGCCGAGGTTGCGGGCGATGCGGGACCGGCTCGACACGGTCAGGGCGGGCACGGAGAGTTGCACCTCCTCCCCGATCATCTCGCTGAGCGCGGCGGCGGATTGGCCCATGCCGATGTTGAACAGTTCGGCGATGGACTCGGCTTCATCCGGATCCAGGAGCAGCGGCGTCATGGCGGTCACTGCCCCGCCGCGGCCAGGAACTCCCGGATCTTGTCCGACGTGATCGGCTTCGGGATGAACAGGCAGCCGAGCGCCTCCGCCTTCTTGCGCAGGGCGTCCTGCACGTTGGCGGTCAGGATGCCGATGGTCAGGCTGGGGAACATCTCCTTCAGCTTGGCCGACAGGGTCAACCCGTCCATGCCCGGCATGTTGTAGTCCACGATGGCCGCCACCGGGATGGCGCCTTCGACCTTGGTCAACGCCTCGTCGCCGCCCGACGCCGACAGGATGGTCCAGCCCGGACGCAGGGAGGCGATCACGCTGCCGACCATGTCGCGGGCGAGGCGGCTGTCGTCGACGATCAGAACGGTGGTCATGCCGGAGCCAATCCGTGAGAATGTGTGCAAGGCGAACCCTTCTACCCCAGAAGGATTTCCCGCCTCAAGCCGCGGCTTTCCGAAAGCGCGCCAAGACCTTATGCCTTTAGACATATGACCACGAATGATCACAGCCCGCCCGCCGCACCCTTCCGGGTCGTGCTGGACACCAACATCCTCGTCGCCTACGCCCTGCTGGGCGGCCAGGTGCCCCGGCGCAGCCTCGCCATCCGCGACAGCGTGGAGGCGGCGCGGACGCGCGGGGTGCTGTTCGCCTCCGACGCCACGCTGGCCGAACTTCGCCATGTGCTGATGCGCCCGGACTTCGACCGCTACAAGCCCGCCGCCGAACGCGAGACCTTCCTCGCCGCGCTGACGGAGCAGGTGCACCGGATCGAGCCCGCCACGGTCGGCCGTCTGTGCCGCGACCCCGACGACGACATGTTCCTGGCGGTGGCGCTGGCCGCCGACGCGGACTGGCTGGTGACCGTGGACCAGCAGCTTCTGTCCGTCCGCTCCATCGGGCGCACCCGCATCCTGCGGCCGGAACGGTTCCTGGAACGGATCGCGCCCGCCGGCCCGTAATGGCTGACCGCAGGGGGCGGAGTCCGGTTCTCAAAGTTTGCACTCGACAAGCAGGGCTCATTCATTAGAATGAACCGAGAACACTTCGCAAACTGCGGGTGAACGGATGAGCACGCAACCCCTCCTGTTCGACAGCCTTCCCGAAACGGAACGGGCGCGCAAACCGGCGCGCCGGTCGCGCGCCACCACGGTCGCGGAGCCGATGGCCGTCGACGTGGTGCGGGAAGCGGTCCCGGCCGGCCCCACCCCGATCCCCATGACGCTCGTTCCCCCGGCTCCGCCGCCGGAGCCGGGGCCGTTCGACCCGGCGGCCCTGACCAACGCGGAACTGCGCGCGCTGGTCCAGGCGCTGCCCGACCAGAAGCTGGCCCATCTGCTGGGCGAGGCGGCGCGGGAGCTGAAGCGGCGCGTCGCCCCCGACAACTGGGAGGAGGACGCCGAGTCCGGCCCGTTCGAACCCAACCCCCTGCTGTTGCGGGCGGCCCGCCAAGTGGTGGGTGAGCTGTCCGGGGAGGATGGCTGATACCCTCTTTTGCTCCACCCCTTGACCTTTGTCCTGGGAAAGTTTGCGCGACAAGACACGCCCGAATGTGCAATGATGTGTCTGACCAACCGACCAATGGCGGTGCCCACCAACGGCACCCCAGACCGGCCGGAAGGGAGGACTGAGCCGGCCCGAAAGCACGAGCCCCGCCCGGTCCGCACGCAAACAACCGGCCGGACAGGTGTCCGATCGGATAAGGAACGGCCCGCGGGGAGGGTGCTTTGGATTGGATCACCTGGCTTCAGAGTTGGGGCGACGCATTCTATCCCCTGGCCTTCGGTTGGGCCTTCTTCGAAGGTGAGACCTTCGTCATTTTCGGCGGCATGGGCGCCCAGATCGGCATCATCAACCTGTATTGGCTGATCGGCGCCGTCTGGATCGGCAGCTTCCTGGGCGACCAGTGCTATTTCTGGCTGGGCCGCAAGTGGGGCGGCAAGGCGCTGGCCCGCTTCCCCTCCGCCGAGGCGCGCGCCGCCCGCGTGCTGTGGTGGCTGGAGACCTACGGCGTCGGCTTCATCATGGTGTTCCGCTTCCTCTACGGCGTGCGCAACATCGCCTCCGTCGCCATCGGCACCTCGCGCATGCCCTGGAGCAAGTTCCTGTTCTGGAATTTCCTCGCCGCAGGCATCTGGGCCTGCAGCTTCGCCGGGGCCGGCTATATGTTCGGCGAGGCCGCCGCCGCCATTGGCGAGAACGGCCCGAAGATCCTGCTCCTGATCGCACTGGGCATCGGCGCGAGCTTCTGCGCGCTGAAGAGCGTGATGTGGATGCGCCGCCGCGCCGCCACCTCCGAAACGCAGGCCTAAGCTAGGCCTGGGCCGCTGCGATCTCCCTCAGCCGGACGGCGAGGCGACCCTCGACGACGACCAGTTCGCCCCGCGCGACGAGCCGGTCGTTCGCGAGGATCGCGATGGGGTCGTCAACCCGCCGGTCAAGCCCGACCACCCGTCCCTGCCCGAGGCTCGCTAGGTTTTCGACCAGCATGTCGGCTTCACCGACCACAGCCGACACCCGCACGGTCACCGCGTGGAAAGCGTCGAAATCCTGTTCCGGCGGGCTGACCGCTTCAACGCTCGGCAGCGGCGCGGGATCGAGCGACGACGTTTCCAAAGCGGGGCGCGGCCCCACCGCCCAGCGCGAGCCACAGCGTCCAAGCGCGGCGCGCGCTATGGCGACGCCGCCCGCCAGCAGGGTGACCCCCTCGGTCGCGTCGCGGTCGAGTTCGAACACGGTGCCGACCCGCCAGCCCAGCATGACACCCAACGGCAGGTCCGCCGTTCCCGCCACCGCCTGCACGCGGACGGACGCGCGCGCCAGTTCACGTTGCAGATGCGCCTGCCACCGCGGGTCCTTGCCGAAACGCTCCCCCATGTACATGCGGCGAAGCGATGGGCGCACCGGTTCCAGTGTGGCGTAGGGGATCAGCAGTTCCAGCCGCCCCGAACGGCCATCCATGGCGACGGTGAGGTCCGCGAGGAAACAGGCGTTGTGAAGGCGCGTGATGATGGCGAAACGCGGATTGTCCTCCAGCCGGTCGAGCGGGAAGGACACCGCGTCGATGGGGGCGAAGGCGGTCGACAGATCGGCCAGGGCAGCCTGGGCCATCCGGTCGGCGAAGGCACGGTCGATGCCGGTCAACGGCCGCCCGGCGACGCGCAGTCCCGCTGTTTCCCGGTTCCCGCCAAGCAGAATTTCCCCAATGCCGTCCAGCAGGTCGCGGTGAAGAGCGAACAGGGCATGATTGTCCCACGGGTCGGCCCGGAACACCGCGAGCAATGGCTCCCGTCCCGGCACAGCCTCGATCCAGTCCCCGAACCGTACGGAGCGGAGCGCGGTCAACCCCACCTCCGCCGTCCGGCCCAAGGTCTCCCGAAGGGTCGTGGACAGGATGCGCACGAAGCGGTCCATGGCGACTTCCAGCATGGGAAGCCTGTCGTGGACCACCACGGTCGTGCTCAGCATCGCCGCCAAGCCCGGCGACAGCGGCGGCAGGGGGTGCGGCGGCTCAGCGTGGGCGGTCGTCGGTTCAGCCGGCGGCAGGGGCGGCACCGGACGCCGTAATGCCTCCAGAGCCGCCTGCCGCTGCTCGTCCGGCAGCGCCTCGACGATGCGCGCGACCTCGGCGGAATGGTCGGCTCCGGAAACGGGATCGGGCTGGTCCAGCAACTCGGCGCGGAGCGCCCGCTCGACGTCGGCCAGTGCCTCCGGTGCGGCGGGGCGGGTCACAGCCATGCAGCGCAACGCCCGCGCCCGCGCATCCTCGGGCAGCCCGGCGAGCAACAGGGCAGCGCGGGCGGGCGCGACCAGCAACAGCAGGGCGGCCATCGTCTGCGGGGCCTGCGCGGCGAGATAGGGCAGCAACCGCTCCGGTGGCAGGGCCGCAACCCGCTCCCAGATCGTCTCCCCGCCGGTTCCGTCCATGGCCTCTCCAAACCCTCCGGTTACGGACGCCGGGCGATCCACACGGCGGTCAGGTCGTCACGCAACGGCTGCGCGGTGCGGGCGTAGAAGCGGTCCAGCAGGGGCGTCAGCGGCTGCGCCCGGTTGACGGCCAGCGCGTCGCGCAGGAAGTCGGGGACGCCGTCCTGCCCGATGGGGCCGTTGGCCTCGCCGCTGCATTCGATCAGCGCGTCGCTGTAGAGGAACAGGAAGCCGCCGCGCGGCAGGCGCAGGCTGCGGTCCACATATTTGGCGCGGCGTGACGCACCCAGCACCAGCCCGGCGGAGTCGAGCAGCCGGATGTCCCCACCCACCCCCAGCACCGGGTTGGGCGCGCCGGCGGAGGCGTAGGTCAGCGTGTCCGTGTGCAGGTCCAGGATGCCGAAGAAGGCGGTGGCGAACTGCCCCACCGGCAGCACGTCCTTCAACGCCCCGTTCAGCCCGGCCAGCCATTCCGATGGCAGCACGGCGTCCATCGGGAAGCGGTCGATCAGCGTGTGCAGGCGGAAGGTGTTGATGGCCGCCGTGATGCCGTGTCCCGCGAAGTCGGCGAGCAGGAAGGCCACGCGCTGGTCGTCCAGCGGATAGACGTTCCAGAAATCGCCGCCCAGTTCCGACGAGGTTTCGAAATGGGCGTCCAGCACCAGCTCGTACCGCTCCGCCACGGACTTCAGCCGCTTCGGTTCCGGCAGCAGGGAAAGCTGCATCGCCTGGGCGTGCTTCAGCTCCTTCTCCACCCGCGCGCGGTAGTTGGCGAGGTCGGTGAACAGCTTGCGCTTTTCCAGCTGGTGGCGGACGCGCGCCACGCATTCGCCGGGCTTGATCGGCTTGGAGATGAAGTCGCTGCCGCCCGCCTCGAAGCAGCGCACCTGCTCCTCGTCGCTGTCCAGCGCGGTCTGGAACAGGATCGGCAGTTCCTCGTGGGTGTGGGTCTCGCGAAGCTGCCGGCACATCTCCAGCCCGTCCATGACCGGCATGTTGACGTCCAGCAGCACGAGATCCGGACGGAAGGAGGCCACCTTGCGCAGGCCCTCGACCCCGTTCTCCGCGAAGTCGATCTGCGTCAGACCCGCGCGACGGATCATCAGCGACAGCGACTTCCGGTTGAACTCGTTGTCGTCGACGATCAGGACCCGGCTTCCGGCGAGCGAGATGGCCATGGGCGGCCCGTCAAAGATCGAAGTGCAGGACGGTGCAGCGTCCGCCGTCGGTCACGCTGACCCGTTTGGCCAGCGTCCGCATGAACAGGAAACCGCGCCCCGAATGCGCGCCGGTGTCGGCCCGCTCCGGCAGGGAGCTGGTGTCGAAGCCGCCGCCCTGGTCCACCACCGCGATGGACAGGCTTTCGGCGTTCCAGCGCGCGAAGAGGTCGAGCCGCCGCCCGCGCACCGCGTTGTCGCCCAGCCGTTCCCGCAGCATCTGGCTGAACAGGCGGTAGCCTTCCGGCTGATCCTTGGTGGAGCTGGGGATGCCCATGTTGCCGTGGACGATGGCGTTGGCGATGGCCTCGTGCAGGCACAGCTCGATGTTGCCGCGCCGCTCGGGCCGCAGCACGCCGCGCCGCACCAGCTCGTCGCACACCAGCACCGCGCATTGCAGCCCGTAGGCCGTGCCGGTGGTCAGCGAGAGATAGAAGCCCTGATCGACCGGCGGGGCGCCCAGCCAGTCGCCGTCGATGGCGCCCGTCGTGTCCTCCCGTTCGGTCAGCTCGACGGTCAGGAAGCTGTTCTGGTCGAGCGCCTCGCGCACGCTGTCGCGGTCCGCCTGGGCGACCAGCATGGCGGCCGCCGCGCGCGACGCCCCCACCCCGTCCTCCGGAATGCCGAAGCGTGCCGCCGCCCGGGCGGCGACCTCCGCCGGCACGCGATCCCGCACCACGCTGAAGGCGCGTGCGGACGAGGGAACCGGGCCGCCCATCATCACCTCATTCCTCGACGGTGATGATTTCGCTGATCCGCGCCAGCTCGATGGATTGCTTGACGGCGCCGTGCAGCCCGCGGACGACGAGCTTCACGTTCCGCTGTTCCGCCTCATCCTGAAGGATCAGAAGCATCCCGATTCCGGCCGAGTCGATGAAGTCGAGGCCCCCCATGTCGAGGACGAAGCGGCGCACTCCGGGCCGGTCCAGCAGGGCGACGATGTCCGGCAGCCTGTCGTGATCGGTGAACTCCAACCGTCCGCTCAGGCGCACCTCGTTGGCATCGGGGGTTTGGTGCGCAACAAAATCCATCTCGTCCTCGCTGTTGCCATGCCGCGACAATTACCAAGCGGCGGTGCTTGCCCAGAGTAGTTCAACCGCCTCGGACTCCTCAAGCGGCTTGCCGGGGTTGCGGCACTTTAGCCATAGCAGGACGCGCGCATGGCGGCCTTGCGCCGTGGACGCGCGGCATATGATGATAGTACAACCGTAAGGCCGGAGCATCGGAGGGTTCCCCCCTGCCCCGCGCGCGGACGCTCCGGGTTTGGAATCCCCTCTATGACGGTGATCGAGCAGGCGTGGAAAAGGGTGCCGACGGTGTCGGCCAAGTTCCTGCTGATCCTGATTCCGATCCTGACCCTGACGACGCTCGGCTTCTCCACGATCTTCTTCTACGGCAAGTACAACGAGTTGCGCGGGGCGCTCCGCGACAAGATCGAGGCGATCGCGGAGATCAACGCCGTCGCCCTGTCCTCCAGCCTGTGGGCGGTGGACGTGCCGGCGATCCGCAACATCGTCCAGGCCATCTCGGTCAACCGGGAGCTTCTGTGCATCGAGGTGGCGGACGAGCTGGCCGACGGCTATTTCGCCTGGCCGGGGCCGGACTGCCGCCCCTTCGCCGACCGCGAGACGGTGCGGCGGCAGATCCAGGTGCAGAACCGCCGGCTGGGCTCGCTGACGCTGTATTTCACCTACGCCTCGGTGGACGAGCAGATCCACCAGGAGGTGGTGAACACACTCTGGCTTCTGCTGCTGATGCTGGTCGGCACGGTGGTGACGGCGCTGACCGCCCACCGGCTGACCATCGGCGTGCCGCTCGGCCGGCTGATCGACTCCATCCGCACGGCGGAGCAGGAGCACGCCCGCCGCCCCGTGGACTGGTTCTCCGCCGACGAGCTGGGCCGCGTCATCGCCGCCTACAACGGCATGCTCGCCCGCCTGGACGAGGAGGAGGCGGCCCTGCGCCAGAGCGAGGAGCGGCTGGCGCTCGCCATCGCGGCCACCCGCTCCTCCGTCTGGGACTACGACCTGCGCACCGGGCAGTATTGGTGGTCGAAGGAGTTCCCGGCGATCCTCGGCTACGGGCCGAACGAGCTGGCGATGAACGCCGAGACGTGGGAGGCGCTGATCCATCCCGACGATGCCCGCCGCGTGGTGGCCGAATCCCGGCGGCGCGTGCGCGACAAGGCGATGGCCTACACCGCCGTCTACCGGATGCGGCGGCGCGACGGCCACTGGGCCTGGATCGAGGACCGGGCGACCGCGCTGCGCAGCGCCGACGACACGGCGATCCGCCTGACCGGCACCATGTCCGACGTGACCGAGCGCATGCAGGCCGAACGCGACCTCGCCCGCGAGCGCAACGTGCTGCAGATCACGCTCGACAACACCGACCAGGGCATCATCATGGTGGACCGCAATCTGCGGGTGGTGATGTCGAACCGCCGGGCGGCGGAGCTGCTGGACGTGCCGCCGGACTTCCTGGCCACCAGCCCGCTGTTCCCCGACATCGTCCGCCGGCAGCGCGAGCATGGCGCCTTCGAGGAGTTCAGCATCGACCCCGACCTGGAGCTGGAGCAGGTCGCCGTGGTCCCCGACCAGCCCTTCGCCTTCAAGCGGCGGCGCCCGGACGGCACGATCATCGAGGTGCGCTCCAACCCCCTGCCGGAGGGCGGCTTCGTCCGCACCTTCACCGACGTGACGGTCGAGGCCCGCTCCGCCGAGGAGGTGTTCAACGCCATGGAGGCGCTGGAGTCCGCCTACGCCGACCTGAAGGAAACCCAGGACAGCCTGGTCCAGGCGGAGAAGATGGCCTCGCTGGCGCTGCTGGTCGCCGGCGTCGCGCACGAGATCAACACGCCCGTGGGCATCGCCTACGGCTGCTCCACCCACCTCTCGTCCAAGACGCGCGCCCTGACCGAGGCCTTCGAGAAGGGCGCCATGAAGAAGTCCGACCTCGTCGCCTATGTGGCGGCGGCGGGCGAGTCCTCGCGCCTGATCGAGCAGAACCTGACCCGCGCGGCGGAGCTGATCCAGAGCTTCAAGCGCGTCGCCGTGGACCAGACCAGCCAGGAACGCCGCGGCTTCGACCTGCGCGCCTATCTGGAGGAGATCATCACCTCGCTGGGGCCGCGCCTGCGCAAGAGCCCGCACAAGGTGACCATCGACTGCCCCGACGGCGTCGGCATGGACAGCTACCCCGGCGCGCTCAGCCAGGTCATCACCAACCTCGTCATGAACGCCCTGACCCACGCCTTCCCCGATCAGGCGGAAGGACACATGACGCTGACGGTGCAGGAACTGCCCGACGACGAGCTGGAAATCCGCTTCGCCGACGACGGCGCCGGCATCCCCGCCGATAACCTGCCGAAGGTGTTCGAACCCTTCTTCACGACCAAGCGCGGCACCGGCGGCAGCGGGCTTGGCCTGCACATCGTGTTCAACCTCGTGACCCAGTCGCTCGGCGGGAAAATCTCGGTTGACAGCACACCCCAAAGTGGGACCACCTTCATTGTGCGAATCCCGCGTTCGGCGCCGCGGATGGCCGAAGCCACGGAAGAGCCCATGGGAACGGAAGCAGCATGACGGACGAGGCGGTCGCGCTGGACGCCGACGACGAGATCCTGTTCGCGGAGGAGGAGGGCGAGACCGCGTCCCCCCGTCCGCCCTGGCCGATTCTGGTGGTGGACGACGAAGCCGACGTCCATTCCATGACCAGTCTGCTGCTGGCCGACGTGCAGTTCCAGGGCCGGCCGCTGGACCTGATCAGCAGCCTCACCGCCGCCAACGCGCGCGCCATCCTCCAGGAACGGCGCGACATCGCGGTGATCCTGCTGGACGTGGTGATGGAGGAGGACGACGCCGGCCTGAAGCTGGTCCACTGGATCCGCAGTGAGCTGGGCAACCGCGACGTCCGCATCATCCTGCGCACCGGCCAGCCCGGCCAGGCGCCGCAGCGCGACGTGATCGTCGGCTACGACATCAACGACTACAAGTCCAAGGCCGACCTGTCGGCGGAAGGGCTGTTCACCGCCGTGATCGCGGCGCTGCGCGCCTACGACTACATCATGGCGATCGAGACCAAGGTGGAGGAGCGCACGCACGAGCTGCGGCAGAGCCGCGAGCAGATGCGCGCCGTCCTGGAATCGAGCCCCGTCGGCGTCTGCGCCTTCGACGAGGACGGCATCATCACCGTCTGCAACGACCGGCTGGTGAATCTGGTCGGCGTGGCGAAGGACCGTCTGACCGGGGCCGCCATCGGCGGCCTGATCGTGGAGCAGGAGGAGGACGGCACCCACGAGGTGCACGAGACGCACTGGACCGCCTTCCGCCGCCAGCTGCGCGACGCGGAGGTGAAGCTGCGCCGCGCCGACGGCTCCACCTTCTGGGCGCTGGTGTCGGTGGACCCGACGCTGTTCGACGGCAAGCCGGTCTATCTGGCCTGGATCTACGACATCACCCGCCGCAAGCTGGCCGAGCGCCAGATGGAGATCGCCAAGGAACAGGCGGAGCAGGCGACCTCCGCCAAGTCCGCCTTCCTCGCCACCATGAGCCACGAGATCCGCACGCCCATGAACGGCGTGCTGGGCATGCTGGAGCTGCTGGAACGCACGAATCTCGACGCCGGGCAGCTCGACACGGTGGCGACGATGCGGGAGTCGGCGACCTCGCTGCTGCGCATCATCGACGACATCCTCGACTTCTCGAAGATCGAGGCCGGCAAGATGGATCTGGAGCAGGTTCCGGTCTCCGTCCCGGCGCTGGTCGAGGGGGTGGCCGACACGCTGGCCCCGGCGGCGCGGTCGAAGGGCCTGTCGCTGCTGACCTACGTGGACCCGTCCATCCCGCCGGACCTGATCGGCGACCCGGTGCGGCTGCGCCAGATCCTGTTCAACCTGGGCGGCAACGCCATCAAGTTCACCGAATCCGGCCGCATCGTGGTGCGCGCCTCGCTCGCCGGGCAGGGGGACGGCTGGGCGCGGCTGCGCATCGAGGTGACCGACACCGGCATCGGCATCAGCGAAACCGCGCGCCGACGCCTGTTCCAGCCCTTCACCCAGGCGGAAAGCTCCACCACCCGGCGCTTCGGCGGCACGGGGCTGGGCCTGTCGATCTGCCGGCGGCTGGTCGCGCTGATGGGCGGGGAGATCGGCGTGGACAGCGCCCCCGGCGACGGCTCCACCTTCTGGGTGGACCTGACTCTGGCGGTGGCGGGCGCCGCCCTGGCCGCCGCCCATCCGCCCGACATCGACCTGTCCGGCCTGACCGTCCTGATCGGCCTGCCGGAAGAAATGGAGCGCAGCTTCGTCTCCTGCTACCTGGAAACGGCGGGCGCCCGCGTCCTGCCGGCCGGAGAGGCCAGCACGCTGGCCGAGCAGGCGCGCACGGCGCAAGCCGCCGGTCGCGCGCTCGACGTGGTGGTCGTGGACGAGGCCCTGCACACCCCCGCCGCCGCCCAGGCCCCGCAGGTGCTCGGCCGCCGCAGCGGCGAGCCGCGCGTGCCGACCGTGCTGCTCTACGACCCCTCGACCGGCGCCGCCCGCCTGTCGGAGGGGCCGATCCCGGTCAGCCGTCCGGTGCGCCGGTCCGTCCTGGTGCGCGCCGTCGCCGTCGCCGCCGGCCGCGCCGCCCAGGACAACGAGCCGCCCGCGCCGCCGACTCCCACTGTCCTTGCGCAACCGGCAGCCCCCCGCCCGGCGCCGTCCACCCTACCCACCGTCCCACCGTCCAGCCTGGAGGAGGCGCACGCCCAGGGCCGCCTGATCCTGGTGGCGGAGGACAACGCGATCAACCGCAAGGTCCTCCAGATGCAGTTGAACTCGCTGGGCTACACGGCGGAGATGACCAACGGCGGTGCCGAGGCCCTGGCCGCGCTGGAGACCCGGCGCTACGCCCTGCTGCTGACCGACATCCAGATGCCGGAGGTCGACGGCTTCGAGCTGACGCGCCGCGTCCGTCTGGCCGAGCGGGAAACCGGCCTTCATCTGCCGATCGTCGCCATCACCGCCAACGCCGCCCCCGCGGACATCGAAAGCTACTACGCCGCCGGCATGGACGGCGTGCTGAGCAAGCCGCTGGACCTCGGCCAACTCGGCGCCGCGCTGGCCCGCCACATGCCGGCGGCGGCTGCGCCTGCCCCCACGGCACCGGCCCCGGCGGCGGCTCCCCCGGCGGAAACCCCGCCCCCGCTCGAACTCGACTCGCTGCGCCAGCTCTGCGGCGACGACCCCGACTTGGTGCAGGAGCTGCTGGGCGACTTCGTCACGGTCAGCCGCAGCATCGCCGGGGATTTGGCCGAGGCCCTGGCCTCCCAGGATCCCGTCCGCTTGCGGGGCTGCGCCCACAACCTGAAGGGGTGCTCGCGCAACGCCGGCGCCAAGATCCTCGGCAACGCGGCGCAGGCGCTGGAGCAGGCGGCGAACGGCGGCGCCCCATGGGACCGGGTCACCGCGCTGGCCGAGGCGGTCGAAACGGCGCTGCGCGACGTGGAGCGGTACGTCGCGACCCTTTGATACCGTGTTCGAAAAGCTCTGACGTTTCGAACACGGTATCGGCCGCGACGGCGGCCGCGGCCCGTGAGGGCCGAAGCCTGCGTGGCGTGTGAACGCAGCGATCCGAATGTTTCGGATCGCGTATGAGGTCGCCCGAATCCCGAAGCACTTGTCACGCCCGGCGGAGTTGCGAACGGGCGGCGCAAGGCGAATGATATGGATGTCGCCCACCGCGCCGGACCCCGATCATGCCCCTGCCGCCCGCCTCCGACATCCGGAACGCCTACCGCCGCGACGGGTTCGTGATCCTGCGCGGCGTCTTCTCCGCATCGGAGGTTGCTGAGCTGTCCGACGCCTTCGACCGGCAGTATGCGGAGGGCCTGACGCACCCGCGCAGCTTCCGCCACGGCAACTTCCACGTCCGCGTCGCCAAAGACCCGGCCATTGGGCACACCGTGCGCATGGTGCAGTGGCCGTCCTACAGCGACGGCATCCTGAACGCCGTGCGGCTGGACGAGCGGATGTTCCGGATCGTGGAGCCGCTGGTCGGCCGCGACGTGAAGCAGATCATCAACCAGATGCACTGGAAGCCGCCGGGGGCGGCCGGGGGCGACTACGCCTTCCACCAGGACAGCCGCTTCCGCCGCCCGCGCGAGGCCTACCGGAACCTGGGCGAGTCCTACGTGCAGACCGGCATCGCCGTGGACCCGCACACGGCGGAGAGCGGCGCGATGCGCCTCTACCCCGGCAGCCATTTGCTGGGCGACCTCGCCCTTGCCCCGCGCGGCAGCATCCTGGGCACCGGCATCGCCGAGGAGGCGCTGGAGCGGCACGGGCTCGACCCGGCCAAGCTGGTGGACTTCGCGCTGGAGCCGGGCGACGTCGGCCTGTGGCACCCCCACATGATCCACGGTTCGGGGCCGAACCGCTCCGGCCGCGACCGGCGGCTCTACATCAACGGCTATGTCCGCGCCGCCGACTGCGACCGCGGCGAATGGGCGTGGCGCGACGGCCGCCCGGTCCCGCTGGGCGAACCGGTTCTGGTCCATTACGAAGACCTCTACCTGCGCCCGGAACCCCATTATCTGGACGACGTCCCCGCGGAGAAAATTGCCGTCGGGGGCTGATGCCCGTTTGAGGTATATGGTTCGGGCACCCCGAACCCGGCTGACCTCATGAACCGCCTTTTCGCCGCCGCCCTGCTGGCTCTCCTCGCTCTGCCCGCCGCCGCCCAGGACAAGACCGCCCAGGACAAGGCGCCGCCGGAAAAGGTCCCCGCCCTGGGCGAGGAGCTGACGCCCTTCGGCGCGGTGCGGGCGGGCAACAAGACGCGCGCGATCCCGCTGTGGGCGGGCGGGCTGACGAAGATGCCGGACGACGCCGTGCCGGGACGTCCCCTGCCCGACCCCTACGACGAGGACGCGCGCTGGTTCACCGTGGGGCCGGCCGACCTGGAGCGCTACAAGGTGCGGCTGTCGGCGGGGCTTCAGGCCTTGCTGCAGAAGGACCCGACCTTCGAGATCCCGGTCTTCCCGACCCGGCGCAGCGCCGCCGCTCCAGGACGCGTCTACGAGGCGACGCTGGAAAACGCCAGGCGCGCCAGGCTGGGGGAGAACGGGCTGGCGCTGAAGGACGCGCGGGTGGGCGTGCCCTTCCCCATCCCGGCCAACGGCGTCCAGGCGATGTGGAACCACGTCCTGCGCTGGCGCGGCGAGGCGGTCAGCCGCACCGGCCTGACCGTGATCCTGGATCAGGCCGGCAACATGCCGATGTCGATCTACCGGGAGGATCGTCTGTCCGGCTACGCCGCCGGGCTTGAGGGGCGCCCGCTCTATTACCGCCGCACCACCCTGTCCCCCAAGGCCGAGGCCGGGACGACCCTGCTGCTGCACGGGACGCTGGACCCGATCCTGACCGGCTTTGCCGCCTGGTACCGGGCGGGCGAGACCGGCAAGCCGGTGCGCGCCGGCGATTTCGTCTACGACCGGCCGGACCCGGCCACGGGCGGCATCCGCACCGCCGACATGCTGGACATGTTCAGCGGGCCGCTCGACCGCTTCGACTTCACGCTGGTGTCCCGGCGCGAGATGTACGTGCCCTACAACGCCTATCGGATGAACGCCGACGGACTGTCGCCGGTCGATTTCCTGTGGCCCAACCACCCGAACCCGAAATTCCTGCGCTACGAGCTGCACCGGGTCTGGGTGGTGGAGGCCAAGATCAAGCCGAACTACCGCCACGCCCTGCCGGAGCGCACCTACTATCTGGACGAGGATTCCTGGCAGATCGTCATGGCCGACCACTACAACGCCAGGGGGGATCTGGTCCGCTACGCCGAGGCGCACGGCGTCGCCTACCCGCAGCTTCCCGCCTTCGCGCCGGCCATGGAGATCACCTACGACCTGGAAGGCGGCCGCTACGTGGTCAGCGGCATCGACAACGACCTGAAGCCGCCCACCTTCGACAAGCCCATGAAGCCCGAGGACTTCGCCCCGGAAACCCTGGAGAAGAGGCGGCGTCGGTAAGACGAACGATCACCGCAGATCACCGTAGGTTGGGTTGAGCGCTCGCGAAACCCAACAGTTCTGGCACAGCGACGTGTGTTGGGTTGCGCTGACGCTTAACCCAACCTACGGAAGCAAGCGCTTTATCAATGCCGGACCGGGCCGGCGACCCAGTGGCTGACGATGGTCTGTGCCTGGAACAGCGTGCAGTCCGGGTTGTGGTAGCGGAAGACGGTGACCGCCGCTTCCAGGGCGTAGCGCTCCGGCTGGCCGCAGTCGCAGAGACCCGTGTAGCAGCGCCGCACCGCCTCGCGGCCGCCGACGCTTTCCGGTGGGAAGGGATCGAGCGTCAGGGCGCGCGCGTCCTGCTTCATGACGGCTCCCCCACGCCCTCGCCATCCAACTCGTGGTCGGCCGTGTCGTCGAGCGGAATGCCGTAGATTTCCAGCCGGTGGCCGACGATGCGGTAGCCAAGCTCGCGGGCGATGCGCTCCTTCAGGGCCTCCAGCTCCGGGCTGGCGAACTCGATGATGCGGCCGCTGCGGGTGTCGATCAGGTGGTGGTGGTGGTCGGCCGTCGCCTCCTCGTAGCGGGCGCGGCCGTCGCCCAGGTCGACCTTCTCGATCACCTGCGCGTCTTCCAGAAGGCGCATGGTGCGGTAGACGGTGGCGATGGAGATGCGCGGGTCGATCAGCACCGCGCGGCGGTGGACCTCCTCCACGTCGGGATGGTCGTCCGACTCCGACAGAACCTGCGAGATGACGCGGCGCTGGCCGGTCATCTTCAAACCCTTTTCCAGGCACAAGGCCTCAAGCCGCGACGCCATTCCCACCATCACCTTCGCCGTGCACGCGAGCGCCCATCATACTGCAAGCCGTTCGCAATCCCAGTGTGACGTTCGCGCGGCGAAAAGCCGCAGTTGGCCGAAAGCGAGCGTTGACTTGACACGGTGGCTTAAGCCCAAATTTTGCACATCCGGGCGTTGCGGCTCCCGCACCGGCCCGGACACCGTGGGAATGACAAACCGTGGGAGGAACAAGAGACATGAGACGTACCGCACTGGCCGCCGGCGCGGCCCTTCTCGCTCTGGGCGCGGCGCTGGCACTGGCGCCGACGACGGCGACGGCGCAGATGCCCGGCCAACCGCAGGCCCAGGCCGCCATGAAGGACGCGGACGGCAAGGACCTGGGCACCATCAGCCTGACCCAGTTCCCGCACGGCCTGCTGATCCACGGCGAGCTGGAGGGGCTGAAGCCCGGCTGGCACGCCGTCCACATCCACGAGAACGGCGCCTGCACCCCGACCTTCGCGGCGGCGGGCGGGCATTTCAACCCCGGCGGCGGCCAGCACGGCTTCGACGCGGCCCCCACCCACGCCGGCGACCTGCCGAACTTCCTCGTCACCGACTCCGGGAAGGGCGCCTTCGAGATCATCGCGCAGCAGGTGACGCTGGGCGAGGGGCAGGCCAGCCTGTTCAAGCCGGGCGGCACCTCCTTCGTCGTCCACGCCCAGCAGGACGACTACGCCAGCGAACCGGCCGGCGCGTCGGGCGACCGCGTCGCCTGCGGCGTCGTGACCAAGCGCTGACGTTCCGCGATCGGCCGCCGCCCCCTTCCGCGGAAGGGGGCGGGCGCGGGACATTTCCTGTCCTCTCCGGTCTCCGGGACCGTGTTTGCTTGCCAAAGGCCGCCCCACCGCCTATGTGTGGTCGGTCGATTCCGCTTTGGGGCTGCCGGCTCCTTGACTCTTGGTATCTGTTGGCCCGGTACCGGCGCGCCTGTTGCGCCTTCCCACGGTGAATTGATGGCTCCGCGCACTCCCGCGGCGGAGCGCGACAGCCCGGCGGCGCCCCCAGGGGGTGCGGCCCCTTTTCACGTGACCAGGACCCATCACGCATGACCGAATTCAGTGGCCTCGGCCTGATCGAGCCCCTTCTGCGCGCCGTCGCGGAGGAGGGCTACCAGACCGCCACGCCGATCCAGGCCCGCGCCATCCCCGTTCTTCTGGAAGGCCGCGACGTTCTGGGCCTCGCGCAGACCGGCACCGGCAAGACCGCCGCCTTCACCCTGCCGATCCTCCAGCGCCTGTTCGAGGCCAAGCGCCGCGTCCAGGCCAAGGCGCCCCGCGCGCTGATCCTGACCCCGACGCGCGAGTTGGCGCTGCAGATCGCCGACAGCTTCAAGACCTACGGCCGGCACCTGCCGATCCGCCGCACGGTGATCCACGGCGGCGTGGGGCAGAGCCCGCAGGTCGCGGCGCTGGCGCGCGGGACGGAAGTGCTGGTGGCGACCCCCGGCCGCCTGCTGGACCTGATGGCGCAGAAGCAGTGCGTGCTCGACAACATCGAGGTCTTCGTGCTGGACGAGGCCGACCGCATGCTCGACATGGGCTTCATCCGCGACGTGCGGAAGGTGGTCGCGGTGTTGCCGAAGCAGCGCCAGACGCTGCTGTTCTCCGCCACCATGCCGGACGCGGTGGTCGAACTTGCCCACAGCATCCTGACCGACGCCGAGCGGATCGAGGTCGCCCCGCAGTCCACCACGGTGGAGCGCATCGCCCAGCGCGTGCTGTTCGTTGAGAAGGCCGACAAGCGCCGCCTGCTGGCCGACCTGCTGCAGGACAGCGCCATGGAGCGGACCATCGTCTTCGCCCGCACCAAGCACGGCGCCGACCGTGTCGCCGACCATCTGCGCAAGGCCGGCATTCCCGCCGACGCCATCCACGGCGACAAGTCGCAGTCGGCCCGCGTCCGCGCGCTGGAGTCCTTCCGGGCCGGCGAGTTGCGGGCGCTGGTGGCGACCGACATCGCCGCGCGCGGCATCGACATCGACGGCATCACGCACGTCATCAACTTCGACCTGCCGAACGAGCCGGAAAGCTACGTCCACCGCATCGGCCGCACGGCCCGCGCCGGCACCGACGGCAGCGCCGTTTCCTTCTGCGACGCGGAGGAGGTGGCCTACCTGAAGGACATCGAAAAGACGATCCGCCAGCCGGTCCCCGCCGACCACGACCATCCCTACCACGCGACCGTCGTCGCCGCGCTGCACGCCTCCACCGCCAAGCCGCCGCGCAAGAAGCCGCAGCAACAGCAGCAGGGCCGCCCGCAGGGGAACCGTGGGCAGGGCCAGGGTCAGGGTGGCGGCCGGCCGCAGCAGGCCGCGAAGGCCGCGAAGGCCGCTCCCCAAGGGGCCACGCAGGGCGCTTCGCCGAAGCCGCAGGCCACCAAGCCCCAGAACGACAAGCCCCGTGGCACGCCGGGCGGCGATCAGCCGCTGAAGGCCAAGTCGTCCGTCAACCAGCAGAACCGCCACAACCGCCGCCCCGCCCCGCATGGCGGCGCGCATGGTGGTGCGGCCGGCGGCGGCAAGCGGTCCGCGGCGTAAGGCATTGCCCCCACCCTAACCCTCCCCCGCCGTTGGCGGTGGAGGGGGCTGCCGCCGCGTTGCCCAAGGCCCCTCTCCCGCGAAGCGGGGGAGGGAGGGACCCGCGGCGAAGCCGTGGGAGGGAGGGGGCAAGCGGTTCCTTACGCCTCCGCCGCCAGCGCCGCGGCGACCGCCGGGCGCTCGGCCACACGCGCCAGATAGGCGACGAGGTTCGGGAAACCGCCGAGGTCGATGCCCATCGGCTTCGCCCAGCGCAGCACCGTGAACGCATAGGCGTCGGCCACCGTGAAGCGGTCGCCCATCAGGTAGGCCTTGCCGTCCAGCGCGGCGTTCACCACGGCGAACTTGGCGTTCAGCGTCTGCTTGACGATGTCCTTATAGGCGTCCGGCGTGGTCGGGCGGAACAGCGGGCTGAAGGTCTTGTGCAGCTCGGTGCCAATGAAGTTCAGCCACTCCTGCACGCGGTAGCGGTCCAGCGAGCCCGCCGGCGGCAGCAGGCCGGAGTCCGGGGCGCGGTCGGCGACATACTGCACGATCACCGACCCTTCGGTGAGGATCCCGCCCTCGTCGAGCGCGAGCGTGGGCACCTGCCCCTTCGGGTTGACGGCCAGGAAGTCGCTGCCGTCCTCGGTCTTCTTGGCGGCGAGATCGACCTTCACGAGGTCGAAGGGCAGGCCGGTCTCGCGCAGGACAATGTGCGGCGACAGCGAGCAGGCGCCCGGCTTCATGTAGAGCTTCACGTCTCTGATCCCTTCTTCGGTGGGTGTTCAATGCCTGAAGAGGTACACCAGGACGCGCCGCTAGCGCGCGAAAATCTGGCTCATGTCCTGGAAGCTCTTGAATTCCAGCGCGTTGCCGCTCGGGTCCAGGAAGAACATGGTCGCCTGTTCGCCGACTTGGCCCTTGAAGCGGATCTGCGGCTCGATCAGGAACTTGATGCCCGACGCCTTCAGCTTGTCGGCCAGGGCGTGCCAGTCGTCCCAGTCCAGGATCACGCCGAAATGGCTGGCGGGCACCTCCTCCCCGTCCACGGGGTTGGTGGCGTGGGTTCCCGCCTCCTCCGTCACATGGGCCACCACCTGATGGCCATAGAGGTCGAAGTCGATCCAGCGGTCGGACTCCCGCCCCACCCCGCAGCCGAGCATGCCCGCGTAGAAGGCGCGCGCCTCCTCCTTGTCGCGGACGGGAAAGGCGAGGTGGAAGGGCGGGACCTTCTTCGCCCTGTCGCTTGTCGTGTCACTCATGGGTTCGTCTCTTCCCTTTGCTTTTGTACCTGAGCAGTTTAGTCGGATTAGCCGGGCAGGCGCCACCCGGTTTGCGCGTCGAACAGGTGCAGCGCGTCGGCTGCGGCGGTCAGGCGCAGCGTCTCGCCCTCGCGGCAGCGCGGCAGGCCGGCCATGCGGACCACCAGCGCCTCCCCGTGCGGCAGCCGCCCATAGACCACCGTGTCGGCGCCCAGCGCTTCCACCAGCTCCACCGACACGGCCAGCGGACCGTCGGCCGTCACCGACAGATGCTCTGGCCGGACGCCCAGCTTCACCGCGCGGCCGGCGAGGTCCGGTTGTGGGCGCGGCAGCGGCAGCCGGACGCCGCCGGGCAGGTCCACCCCCTCCCCCCGCGCGTCGATGCGGGCGTCCACGACGTTCATGGGCGGCGAGCCGATGAAGCCCGCCACGAACAGGCTGGCCGGGCGCTGGTAGACCTCCAGCGGCGTGCCGACCTGCTCCGCCACACCGTGGTTCATGACCAGGATGCGGTCGGCGAGCGTCATCGCCTCCACCTGATCGTGCGTCACGTAAAGGCTGGTGATGCCCAGCCGGTCCTGAAGCCGCTTGATCTCCACGCGCATCTGCGTGCGCAGCTTGGCGTCGAGGTTCGACAGCGGCTCGTCGAACAGGAAGGCCGCGGGCTCCCGCACGATGGCGCGGCCCATGGCGACGCGCTGGCGCTGCCCGCCGGACAGCTGGCTCGGCCGGCGGTCGAGGAAGCGGTTCAGCTCCAGGATCTCCGCCGCCTTCGCCACGCGCGCCTGGATCTCGGACTTGGGCAGTCCCCGGATCTTCAGCCCGTAGGCCATGTTGTCGAACACGCTCATGTGCGGGTAGAGCGCGTAGTTCTGGAACACCATGGCGATGTCGCGGTCCTTGGGCTCCAGCCCGTTGACCACGCGCCCTCCGATGGCGATGTCGCCGCCGGTGATGCTCTCCAGCCCCGCCACCATGCGCAGCAGCGTGGACTTGCCGCAGCCCGACGGGCCGAGCAGCACGAGGAACTCCCCGTCCGCCACCGCGATGTCGATGCCCTTGATCGCCTCGACGGAGCCGTAGGACTTGCGGACCTGCTTCAGATCGACCGTTGCCATGTCTTTTTACTTCTCGCTGTCCACAAGGCCTTTGACGAACCAGCGCTGCATCAGCACCACCACCGCCACGGGCGGCAGCATGGCCAGCACGGTGGTCGCCATGATGACGTTCCACTCCGTCGCGGCCTCGCCGGTGCCGATCATCTTGGTGATGCCGATGACCACCGTTTCCATGCTGCCGCTGTTGGTGACCAGCAGCGGCCACAGGTACTGGTTCCAGCCGTAGATGAAGAGGATGACGAAGAGTGCCGCGATGTTCGTGCGCGACAGCGGCAGCACCACGTCGACGAAGAATCGCACCGCCCCCGCGCCGTCGATCTTGGCGGCCTCCACCAGCTCGTCCGGGATGGTCAGGAAGAACTGCCGGAACAGCAGCGTCGCCGTGGCTGAGGCGATCAGCGGAACGGTCAACCCGGCGTAAGTGTCGATGAGGCCCAGGTTCGCCACGACCTCGTAGGTCGGGATGATGCGCACCTCCACCGGCAGCATCAGCGTGATGAAGATCATCCAGAAGAAGACCATGCGCAGCGGGAAGCGGAAGAAGGCCACCGCGTAGGCGGAGATGATGGAGATGGCGATCTTCCCCAGCGCGATGGTCAGCGCCATGACGAGGCTGTTCCACATCATCACGCGCACGGGCGTGTGCAGCAGCCGCTCGCTCTGCGATTCGGCCCAGGCGGAGGCATAGTTGTCGAACCACTCCCCGCCCGGCGTCAGCGGCAGGTTGCCGCGCCCGATGGTCCCCGCGTCCCAGGTGGAGCCGATCAGCGTGACGTAGATCGGAAAGGCGAAGACCAACACGCCCAGGATCAGCACGGCGTGCGGCACGAGGTCCATAAGTCGCCGGGCCATCATGAGTAGTGCACCTTGCGCTCGACGAAGCGGAACTGGACGGCGGTCAGCGCGATGACGATCACCATCAGGATCACCGACTGCGCCGAGGAACCGCCAAGGTCCTGGTTCACCACGCCGTCCTGGTAGACGCGGAAGATCAGCGTCTCGGTCGCCCGGCCGGGGCCGCCGTGGGTCAGGGCGTGGATGGTGCCGAAGGTCTCGAAGAAGGCGTAGACCATGTCCACGACCAGCAGGAAGAAGGTCGTCGGTGACAGCAGCGGGAAGGTGATCGTCCAGAAGCGGCGCGGCGCGCTGGCCCCGTCGATGCTCGCCGCCTCCAGCACGGAGCGCGGAATCGCCTGCAACCCGGCCAGGAAGAAGATGAAGTTGTAGGAAACCTGCTTCCAGCTCGCCGCCAGGATGACCATGGTCAGCGCCTGCGCGTTGTTCAGCCGGTAGTCCCAGGCGTAGCCGAGGTCGTTCAGCGCGCGGCCGAGGATGCCGATCTCCGGGTTGAAGATGAACATCCACAGCACCGCCGCCACGGCGGGCGCCAGCGCGTAGGGCCAGATCAGCAGCGTCTTGTAGACGCGCGCCCCCTTGATCTTCGAATCCGCCAGCACGGCCAGCCCCAACGCCACCCCCAGCGACAGCAGCGTGACCGCCCCGCTGAAGATCACCGTCACCCGCAGGCTGTCGAGGTAGCTGGGGTCCTCCAGAACCGCCTGGAAATTCTCGAACCAGACGAACTGGCTGCGCAGGCCGAAGGCGTCCTGCACATGCACGGACTGCCAGACGGCCCGGACCGCCGGCCAGATGAAGAAGACGAGCGTCACCGCCACCTGCGGCGCGAGCAGCAGGTAGGGCAACGCCTTGTTGTCGAAAATGACGCGACGTTGCATGAAGTCCTCGAAATCGACCCGCACCGCAACAAGGGCTTTCCAAGAACGACCGACCACCGTCATCCCCGCGAAGGCGGGGATCCAGGCGGACCCAGAAGGTTGTCGAGGTGCCCTGGATTCCCGCCTTCGCGGGAATGACGGTCAGTGGTTGCCTTCAGAGTTCCCTTGCGGCGGACGAGAGAGGGCCTGTTCAGCCCTTGTTGGCGCGTTCGAAGTTGCGCAGCACGGTGTTGCCGCGCTTGACCGCGCTGTCGAGCGCCTGTTGGGCGGTCTGCTGGCCCTGGAAGGCCTTTTCCATCTCTTCCTGGATGATGTTGCGGATCTCCGGCAGGTTGCCGAGCCGCAGGCCCATGCTGTTCTCAGTCGTGGGCGTGCGGGTCAGCTGCTGCGCGGGCACGTCGGCGCCGGGGTTCTTCTCATAGAAGCCGGCTTTTTTCGCCTCCTCGAAGCCGAGGAAGGTCACGGGGACGTAACCGGTGTCCATGTGCCACTTGGCGTCCACCTGCGGCCGGGCGAGATAGCTGAAGAAGTCGGCCACGGCCTTGTACTCGTCCGCTGTGCGCTTGGGCGCGGTCATCACCCAGAAGGCGGCGCCGCCGATGATGGAATTCTTCGGCGCGTCCTTCACATCCGGCCAGTAGGGCAGCGGGGCGGCGCCCCAGGCGAACTGCGCCTCTTTCACGATGCGCCCGCGCAGGCCGGAGGAGGCCTGGATCATGGCGCACTCGCCCGACGGGAACAGCGGGTCGGCGGCGGTGTCGCGCCCGGCGTATTTCAGCAGCCCTTCCTTCTGGAGATCGACCAGCGTCTGGAGATGCTTCACGAAGAACGGGTCGTTGACCTTCAGTTCCGCGTTCAGCCCGCCGAAGCCGTTGGACTGACTGGCGAAGGGCTTGTTGTGGATGGCGCCCACCTGTTCGAACTGCGTCCAGGTCGGCCAGGAGAAGGTCATCGGGCAGTTGACCCCGGCGGCCTTCAGCTTGCGGGCGGCGTCGATCACCTCCGGCCAGGTCGCCGGCGGCTTGTTCGGGTCGAGCCCGGCCTTCTGGAAGGCGTCCTTGTTGTAGAAAGTGATGGTGGTCGAGCTGTTGAAGGGCAGCGCCATCATCTTGCCGTCCTTCGACGAATAGTAGCCGCGCACCGCCGGGATATAGGCGTTGGCGTCGAAGGCGGCCCCCGTCTCGCTCATCAGCTGGTGCACCGGCTTGATGGCCGGGCCGGCGGCCAGCATGGTGGCGGTGCCGACCTCGAACATCTGCACGACGTGCGGAGCGTTGCCGGCGCGGAAGGCGGCGATGGCGGCCTGCATCGTCTCCGGATAGCTTCCCTTGTAGCTGGCGTTGACCTGCACCTTGTCCTGGCTGTCGTTGAAGCCCTTCACCACCTGCTCAAGCTGGCCGCCGAGCGGCTGCGGCAGGCCGTGCCAGAACTCGATGACGGTCTTCTGCTGGGCAAGGGCGCTGCCGGAAAGTCCGACGGCGAGGGCAAGCGCGGCCGTCGAGGCGGCGAGCGTGCGGCGGGTCAGCATGGTCTGTCTCTCCCTGTGCCGGTCGGCGTTGGACCGGTCGATTGGTGGATTTCTTGGAATGCAGAGCGCGGGTTGCGGTCCCGCGACGGTCTTTTGAAGTTATGGTGACGTGAAGTTTTGGTGATGGCGGTTGGGCGCGCGCGACTGCTCACCCGCAACCTGGAACGGGTGCAGGCGGCGCGGCAGGCGGTATGAAGACGCAATCCGGCCCTGGTGGCCGTGTCGGCATGAAAAAATCCCTCCCCGACTTTGTACTTCTTTTCCGCAAGCGTTAGGGAGAGATGGGTGTGCTGTCAATCAGCCGTACGGATCAACGGGGCAGAGCCCAAACGGCAGAGCCGTCCCGGCACAGCGAC
The DNA here is from genome assembly GCF_053470405.2 of Azospirillum mesophilum. Taxonomy (NCBI): domain Bacteria; kingdom Pseudomonadati; phylum Pseudomonadota; class Alphaproteobacteria; order Rhodospirillales; family Azospirillaceae; genus Azospirillum; species Azospirillum mesophilum. The sequence continues at coordinate 87,061 of NZ_JBPXMQ020000001.1, read as the reverse complement.
CCGGTCACCCGCGACAGCGCATTGCCGGCCAAAGCCGTGGAGGGCAGATCGCAGTAATAGCGACTCGGACCCGACAGGATGAGGGGCGTCGTCGGTGCGGCAACCAGCGGGGTCGGGTAATAAGCGACCGGCGGCGGGCAATAGCCGGACACCGGCGCCGGGTTGTAGCCGGGAGTGAGGACATCCAGGCCGGGCCGATAGCCGAACAGGCACCCACGCAGGTCCCCGAACCGGTCCCGATCGAACCGGTCCCAATCGCCCTGCGTCACGCCGCGCCCGCTCCAGTCCTTATCGACCGAAGCCGCCGGGGCCGGGCTCACCGGACCCAGCGTCACCATTGCGACCGCCATTACGAAGGACCAACGCCAACCGGCACAGCGCAGCATGGCACCCTCCCTCCGGAGGCCATGGCCGGGGCGGGACACCCCCGGACTCTCCGCCGGGGCCTCCACGGGAAGTATGGGCCTTTTGCCGGCAAGCCGCGCTTGGCCGATCGGCGGGACCGCCGGGGCAAGCGTGGGCGCGGCTATCCGTTCGTTCGGCCGGTCCGCTGCCTACAGAATGCCCATGGCCCGGGCGAAGGCCGTCACATCCGCCCGAAAGCCCGCTTCGGCTTCCACGGCGATGGGGACGTTCTCCGCCGCGCGGGCGAAATCATAGCCATCGTAGGCATGGCGCAAGGCGTGCCGGAAGCCCCGAAGCTTTTGCAACCTCGCCGCCGTCGTCGGGGAGAGCATAGCCGGGCGCAAGCCTTCGATGGGCGCGGCGGCGCGGCGGATCAGCTCGGCGTGATAGGCGGCGCCCATGGGCAAAGCGCCATCGACGGCCTGGACCAGCCGTTCGAGCGCGCTCTCCATCGCGCCATAGCCGTTGTGCAGCATCAAGCCGATGGCGTATTCGCGGTCCATGCGCACGTCGTCTGGCAAGGGCTCGGGCAAGGGATCGCCGGCCAGCAACGTCTCGGCCCGCGCCGCCGCGGTGCGGACATTCGTTCGCGCGGCATCGAGGTCGCGCTGAACGTCAGCCCAGAGCGCCGGGTTCGCGGCCATGGCGCAGCACCCTTTCACGAAGGTTTGGGGACAGGAAGCGGTCCGGGATCACGTCCGCCTCGAAGCCGGCGGTGGTGAGCAGCGTGTCCACCTCCGCCGCAACGTCGCTGTCCGGACCCGGCGAAAGTCCGAGCAGGGCGACATCGACGTCGGAGCGCTCGTGGAAGCCGCCCTCGGCCAGAGACCCGAACACGACCAGGCGACCGCCCGCCCGGCGGGCCAGCGCATCGGCCTGCTTCAGCGCGGTCAGCGCCGCCGCGCGCCGTTGCGCAATCCGGCGCGCCCGGATGTCCTCGTACCGCGGATGGTCCGTTCCGGCGGCTGCCATGGCTTCGAATCCGATCCCTATGTCCTGAATGCCCGTGGGATCATAGCAGAAACGGCCGGACGGGTCACACGCCCGCGCGGGTTCCCGCGCCGGACAGGCTGTGGGCGATCAGGGACTTCAGCACCACCGGGTCGTAGGGCTTGTGCACCACGTCGAAGCCGGAGCGGTCGACGGCGCGCAGCCGGTCGGGGTCGGTGTCGCCGGTGACGATCACGCCGGGCAGGCGACGGCCGCAGCGGTCGCGGACGGCGCGGATGGCGTCGATGCCGGTTTCCGGCCCGGTCAGCCGCAGGTCGGACAGGACGAGGTCCGGCGCCGCCGGCGTGGCGGCCAGCCGTGCGTAGGCCTCCGACAGGCTGCGCGACGGGATCACCGCATAGCCCCAGCCGCGCAGCAGAAGCCCGATGCCCTCAAGCTGCATGGCGTCGTCCTCGATGACCAGGACGGTGCCCTTGTCGGCGTCCTGGTCGGCTTCGGCATTGGATGCCTTGGCGGATGCGGCGGTCACGTCACCGTTGATGCCGTCGGTCTCGTCTTCATCGTCGCGTTCGGCGTCGGCCAGCGGCACCTCCACCGCGAAGACGGAGCCCTTGCCGGGCCGCGAGCGCACGGTGATCGCGGTCCCCAGCACCTCCGCCAGACGCCGCGCGATGGCGAGGCCAAGGCCCAGCCCCTGCTTGCGGTCGCGGCCGGGGTTGCCGAGCTGGTGGAAGTCCTCGAAGATCGCGGCCTGATCGCCCTCGGCGATGCCGATTCCGGTGTCCCACACCTCCACCCGCAACGCCGTGCCACGCCGCCGCGCGGCCAGCAGCACGCCGCCCTTTTCCGTGTAGCGCAGCGCGTTGGACAGGATCGGGCGCAGCAGCCGTTCCAGCAGGACGGGATCGGTCGTCACGTCCAGCTCGGCCGGGCGCACGTTGAAGCGCAGGCCCTTGGCCTCCGCCTCCGGCGCGAATTCCTGCAGCAGGCGGCCCAGCGTTTCGTCCATCGGGAAGGTCTGCGGCTTCGCCTTCACCAACCCGGCCTCCAGCGCCGAAACGTCCAGCAGCGCGCGCAGCAGCGTCTCGCCGGCGGTGATGGCCTGCTCCAGCTTGTCGCCCAACTCGCGGGAGCCGGCATCGGTCAGGCGCCCCATCAGCAGGTGATGGAACAGGTGCATGGCCTGGAAGGGCTGGCGCAGGTCGTGGCTGGCGGCGGACAGGAAGCGGCCCTTCGCGGCGCGCGCCTTCTCGGTCTCGGCACGTGCCTGCTCCGTCTCCGTCCGCGCGGCGGCCAGCAGGGCGGCGTTCGCGTCGGCGATGGCGGCGACGGCCGTGACGACCCCGTCGGCATCGCGCACGGGGGTCAGTGTCACCTCCCCCTTCGGCAGCAGCCCCGGAGCGGTGACCGGGTTGCCCGTGACCACGACGCGGCGAAGCTGCGCCACGACCTGCGCGACGATGGCCGGGGGGATGCCGAGCACGGCCAGGCCCTTGTCCTCGATATCCTCCGGCAGACACCCGAAGACGGCGGCGAAGGCTTGGTTGACCACGAGAATCCGCCCATCCGGCGAAAGCAAAGCGTGAGCGGCGCCGTTGGCCGACAACAAGGCCTCAAGCCGGGATTCACGGCTCGTCATATGACTTTCGGATAGACTCTTTTCGGTATACTCGGTCACGACTTCACCAAACCGCTCGGGTTAAGGACACTTTATCCTGCGACTTGGCAGCCAGAGTCAAATGTCACATGCAGAACTCAGTTGAGACAAAATCCGTTCGAATGTGAAAAGTCGCCGTTCCACTGGCCGCGCGATCGCGCGGCCGCCGATCCATTGGCTGCACAGCCCCCGCCGGTCTATAAAGAGATATGATCTTCCGCCGCAAACCAAAGAGCCCCCGCCCGAAAGCCCCGCGCGCGCTGGCCGTGGAGGGACTGCCCGTCCCGCTGGAACTGCGGGAGAGCGCCCGCGCGCGGCGGATGACCTTGCGGGTGGACGCGGGACGCGGGCTGGTCCAGGTGGTGATTCCCGTCGGCGTGCCGGAAATCGAGGCGCTGCGATTCGTCGGCCGCCACGACGGCTGGGTGCGGGCGCGGCTGGCCGCGCTGCCCCCGCAGCTGCCCTTCGCGGACGGGGCGGTCGTGCCTTACCTGGGCGTCGATCATGTGATCCGCCACACCGCCGACCTGCGCGGCGCCACCCGGCGGGAGGACGGCGCCATCCTGGTCGGCGGCCAGCCGGAGCATGTCGCGCGGCGCGTGCGCGACTTCCTGATGGCGGAGGCGAAGCGCGAACTGGCCGAACGGTCGCGCGCCAAGGCCGCCCTGATCGGCGCGCGGGTCGCCGCCGTGACCGTGCGCGACACCAAAAGCCGCTGGGGAAGCTGCTCCGCCACCGGCCGGCTGTCCTTCTCCTGGCGGCTGATCCTGACGCCGGAGCCGGTGCTGGACTATGTGGTCGGCCACGAGGTGGCGCACCTGCGGGAGATGAACCACTCCGCCCGATTCTGGGCGCTGTGCGCGCAGCTGACCCCCGACGTGAAGGCGCCGCGCGCCTGGCTGAAGACCAACGGGGCGCGGCTGCTGCGGTACGGATAAGGGTTGTTTCACTTGCAACGGAAGCATGCCGAAAGCGGGCGGGGCCGCGCGGCGCGCCCTCTGTTATAGAGCCGTCTGCTGCCGAGTGGCCCCTCCCTTCCGGAATCGCTGTGAAGCCCATGCCCCGCCCCGATTCCCTCGCCGTTCGGGTGCTGCTGACCGCGCTCGTCGCCTTCGGCCCGCTGTCGACCGACCTGTACCTGCCCTCGCTGCCGACGCTGGTCACGGTGTTCGGGACGGACATCGCCACCGTGCAGCTGACTCTGTCGGTCTTCCTGGTCGGCTTCGCGGTGTCGCAGCTCGTCTACGGGCCGGTGTCGGACCGGTTCGGCCGGCGGCCGGCGCTGCTGGGCGGGGTGGCGATCTATCTGGTGGCGAGTGCGGCCTGCGCGCTGACCGACAGCATCGGCGGGCTGATCCTTGCCCGCTTCTTCCAGGCGTTGGGCGCCTGCTGCGGCCCGGTGGTGGCGCGGGCGGTGGTGCGCGACGTGTTCGGGCGCGACCGGGCGGCGACGGCGCTCGCCTACATGGCCATGGCGATGACGCTGGCCCCGGCGGTCGGCCCGATCCTGGGCGGCGTCATCACGGAGCTGTTCGGCTGGCGCGGCAACTTCCTGCTGCTGACCGGCTTCGCCGTGCTGATCCTGGGTGCGACCTGGGCGCTGCTGGCCGAGACCAACGCGCACCGGGACGAGAACGCCCTGCAGCCCGGCCGGATGGCCGCCAACTACATTCTGCTGCTGCGCGACCGCGGCTTCCTGGGATTCATGCTGACGGTGGCCTTCACCTACAGCGGCATCTTCGCCTTCATCTCCGGCTCCAGCTTCGTGCTGATCGGGCGGCTGCACCTGACCCCGGCGCAGTATGGGGCGAGCTTCGGCGTGGTGGTGCTGGGCTACACGCTGGGCTCCTTCCTCGCCGGACGGCTGAGCCACCGCAAGGGCGGCCCCTGGATGATCCGCACGGGCACGGCGCTGTCGCTGGCCGGCGGGCTGCTGGGGGTGGCGCTGGCGGTCGCCGACGTCGCGCATCTGGCGGCGGTGGTGGCACCGGTCTTCGTCTTCATGGTGGGGGCCGGGCTGACCCTGCCCAACGCCATGGCCGGCGCGGTCGGCCCCTACCCGATGATGGCCGGCCTCGCCTCCGCCCTGGTCGGCTTCGCGCAGATGGCCATCGCGGCGGGGGTTGGCGTGGCCGTCGGCCACCTGCACACCGGCACGCAGCGTCCCATGATGGGGGCCATCGGGCTGGTCGCGCTGGGGGCGGCGCTGGCGCACCGGACGCTGGCCGCCAAGCACGCCTGAACCGGCCCGAAAACACCACCCAAGCCCATGATATTTATGGGACTTTCCACCCCAGACGGAGGGTTGCTACTTTTTTGCGGCGCGGCGCATTTTTCACTTTAAATGCCGGGCTGATGGATCTATGTAACCGCAACTCGCAAGCGCACGTGCCGCTGGCCCGCCCTCGTCTTTTCGAGATGTGGTTATGCAACGACGTAACGCGTGATCCCCGACCGTCCCTTAAGCAAGGCGGCGTCTTGGAGGTTACGATGGTTCATGTTGTTGTGGGTGGGCGCCGGCTCACCCGTTTCCGAAATATCCCAGCCCGGACAGTCCTGTCGCACACAGGCAAGGTCGAACGGCAGTCCAGTATCGGCGGCCTGAGCGCCTGACCTTTTGTTTTTGGTCAGTTGCGCGCGGCCGCTCCGTACCCCGACTACTCACAATTCGTCCAGACACCTGCATCTTGCGTCCGGGAGACTGAGATGACCGATAAGATTGCGCGCTTTTTCGAAGAGCAGCGCCCGCAGACTCCTTGCCTCGTCGTCGATCTGGACGTCGTGGAAGCCAACTACCACGACCTGGAGGAAGCCCTCCCGGACGCGAAGATCTTCTACGCCGTGAAGGCCAACCCGGCGCCGGAAATCCTCAGCCTGCTGACCCGCCTGGGCTCCGCCTTCGACACCGCCAGCGTGCCGGAAATCCAGATGGTGCTGAACGCCGGCTGCTCGCCGGAGCGCATCTCCTACGGCAACACCATCAAGAAGGAAGCGGACATCCGCCGCGCCTTCGAGCTGGGCGTGCGCCTGTTCGCCTTCGACAGCGAGGCGGAGCTGGAGAAGATCGCCCGCGCCGCCCCCGGTTCGCGCGTCTTCTGCCGCATCCTGACCTCCGGCGAGGGTGCGGAGTGGCCGCTGTCGCGCAAGTTCGGCTGCGACCTCGCCATGGCGCGCGAGCTGCTGCTGAAGGCCCGCGACATGGACGTCGTGCCCTACGGCGTGTCGTTCCACGTCGGCTCGCAGCAGAAGGACCTGATGCAGTGGGACCACGCCATCTTCCAGGTGGCGCAGCTGTTCCGCGAGCTTGAGGTGCTGGGCGTCGATCTGGGCATGATCAACCTGGGCGGCGGCTTCCCCACCCGCTACCGCACCGACGTGCCGGAGACGACCGCCTACGGCCAGGCCATCTTCGAGTCCCTGCGCACCCACTTCGGCAACCGCCTGCCGGAAGCCATCGTGGAGCCGGGCCGCAGCATGGTCGGCAACGCCGGCATCATCGAGAGCGAGGTCGTGCTCGTCTCCCGCAAGTCGGCCACCGACCTGAAGCGCTGGGTCTATCTGGACATCGGCAAGTTCAGCGGTCTGGCCGAGACGATGGACGAAGCCATCCAGTACCCGATCGAGGTGCTGGGCGATGACGGCGACTGCGACGGCGAAGCGGTCGTGCTGGCCGGCCCGACCTGCGACAGCGCCGACGTGCTGTACGAGCGCGCCGAGTACAAGCTGCCGCTGGACCTGAAGGCCGGCGACCGCGTGCGCATCCACGCCACCGGCGCCTACACGACGACCTACTCGGCCGTCTGCTTCAACGGCTTCGCGCCGCTCCAGCAGATCTGCATCTGATATATTCCCCCCTCTTCCGCCTCCGGCGGGAGAGGGAGGGGCCCACCGCATCAGCGGTGGGAGGGTGAGGGCAAGGTCAGCCCGAGAATCCAGGCAACGCGAGCGTAGGATTCTCGGCAAAACCTTGCCCTCACCCTCCCGCTTCGCGGGTCCCTCCCTCTCCCATCGGGGATGGGAGAGGGTTTGAACAAGGCACCCCAGACACGAAAAGGGCCGCTTCCCGAACGGAAGCGGCCCTTTTTCATGAGCGTCTCGGTCAGCCGGGAAGGATCAGGCCTTCCAGAACGGCTTGCTGACTTCGCACTCGACTTCGAACTGGTTGATGCCGATGTCGTGCAGCATGCGGTCGTCGAGACGGGCGAGTTCGCGGCGGGTGAGAGCCCGTTGCCGCCACAGAGCGAATGTATCCAGAACATTGTCCAGCACATGCGCCACCGGAGCAGCCCAGGAGCCACGGCCAACGCGGGCCGATTGCAGAGCCATTGCCATGGTGGTTTTTCCTATTTCGTCGGTTGAGCGAGGGGGCCAGCGGAACCGCTTCGGAACCGTCGGCCGCGCCCTCGGCCTGTGAGAAAGAATATTACCCATCCAAAGTGGTCCTACCACCGACAAGTGGGAATGCCCGCCGTGTGCAATCTCGATAGCTGCCTCAGGAATATCACCGATGCACAAGTCATGAGCAGCGGCAGAGATTAGACGCTCCGCGAATTGATGGCGACACGAACAACACCCACCCACGCCGTTGATTTGTCCGCTTCTATTGAGGCCTCCATCTCACGGATATTGTTTGTTACCAATACTGTCCGCCGCCACCGCGGCCCCTTCGTCCGCACACGCTTTGGGCAGTCGCACGGACGGGCTCACGATGCAGGCAGGCGCTGGACAGGCCGCGCGCCGCGTCATACCTCTGGATCGCACACGGATTTCGGAACCGAGCCTCCCCATGATCGACACCATCGCCTTCGACGGCGACGACACCCTCTGGCACAACGAGTCGCTGTTCTCGATGACGCAGGAGCGTTTCCGCGCGCTCCTGTCCCACGCCGCCGACCCGGCGGACATCGACCGGCGCCTGCTGCGGGCGGAACGGGAGAACCTGCGCGTCTACGGCTACGGCATCAAGGGCTTCGTGCTATCGATGATCGAGACGGCGGTGGACCTGACCGACGGGCGCATCGGCGGGCGCGACATCCAGAGCCTGATCGACTTCGGCAAGGCCATGCTGGAGCATCCCGTGGACCTGCTGGACGGCGTGGCGGAGGTGGTGGAGGCGCTGTCCGGCCGCTATCGCCTGATGCTGATCACCAAGGGCGACCTGTTCGACCAGGAAAGCAAGATCGCCCGCTCCGGCCTTGCCGAGCGCTTCAACGCCGTGGAGATCGTCAGCGAGAAGGATCCGGAGACCTACGGGCGCTTGCTGGGCAAGCATGGGGTGGACCCGGCGCGCTTCGTCATGGTGGGCAATTCGGTGCGTTCGGATGTCCTGCCGGTCCTGGCCGTTGGCGGCCACGCCGTGCATGTGCCCTACCACGTCACCTGGGCGCACGAGGAGGCGGAACCGCCGACCGAGAACTACCGCCGCATCGACACGGTGCGCGACCTGCCGCCGCTGCTGTCGACCTGGTGAGGAGGCGTCCCCGATGAGCTTCGCCCTGCTGACCGACCAAGCCGAGCCCGAGACCGGCGGCCCCGCCCCGGACCGCATCCTGTCCGGCGCCCCCGTCTTCACCACCTGGAACCAGTACGAGTCGCCGGACGGCAAGCGCTTCGCCGGCGTCTGGCGCTCCACACCCGGTTCCTGGCGCATCGTCTACGACGAGTGGGAATACTGCGAGATCCTGGAAGGCGTCAGCACCATCACCCACGCCGACGGCCGCCGCTGGACCGTCCGCCCCGGCGACCGCTTCACGCTGGAGCCGGGCTTCGACGGCGTGTGGGAGGTCGTGGAGACGACGACCAAGCGCTACGTGGTGGTTCTGCCGTAACGCCGCCGGTGCCGGACCAGCGCGGCGACCGCGCCCGCGACGGCCAAGGCCGCGAAGGCGATTCCCCAGCGGTACGGACGGACGGCGGTGCGCGCATCCAGCCACACATAGGCCGGCAACCGGCGCGCCGCCCCGTCGAAGTCCGGTTCCGGGCAGTCCTGCCCGAACCGGTTGGCCCACGGGACGTATGGCCCGTCCTCCACATAGCGCTCGTAGAGGGCGCGGAACCGGTCCTCCTCCCGCGTCTGGTCCATCCATTTCGCCGCGCGGCAGAGCACGGCGGCGAAGGCCTGGGAGCGGTGCGGCAACAGGTCCGCCGCCTCCGTCGCGAGGTCCACGGCGATGTAACGGTAGTGCCAGCGCTTGTCCGGCTTGGCGCGGCTGTCCTCGAACCGGCGCTTCTCGCCGTCCGTGATGTAGGGGCCGTCCAGCCGGTCCTGCCCCAGCCCGCCTTCATAGGCACCGTCGTAGACGTGCAGATCGGGCGGCCCTTCGTAGCCCATCATCGCCATGCCGTGGCGGCGGGCCAGCACCGCCGCCTCGAACAGCGCCCGCGCGTGGTCGATCCACCACCAGCCGTCGCGCGCCTTTCGCAGAGCCTTGGCGTAGTCCCTCGCCTGATCGGCGGTCTCCGGGCGCGCGAAATAGCCGAAAGCCTCGTCGTAACGGCCGTCGCGCATCAGCCGGCGGGCCAGCAGGTCGCGCAGGCTGGCGCGTTCGCTTATCCAGGAATCCGGCCAGGAATCCGAGCCACCGGCCGGAATCTCGCCCTTCCGGTCCACGAAGGCTTTCAGTTCGTCCACGGTCAGAACGCGCTCCGCGATGTGGGCCACGTCCCCCCAATAGTCGCGCCCCACGGGGTGAAGCAGCTCCAGGGCGTTGACATACTCGCCGCGCGCCAGGGCCAGCGTGCCCCTCTCCCCCTGCAGCAGCGTGGTGGCCGGGTCCGACAGCACGCCGCCGGCCTCCGGGAAGGCGCGGGAAGCCTCCGCGTACAGGGCGGCGGCCTTGCCAAGGTCGCCGTCGCGCAACGCCAGCTTCGCCTTGACCCAGACAGCCAGCGGCCCGGACGCCCGCTCCGCCGCGCGCCGGGCGGTGTCGTACTGGCCCATCAAATAAGCGAGCGACGCCAGCCGGTCGGCCCCAGCCACAGACGCCACCCCACGCTTTTCCAGAGAATCGACCAGGGCGGCAACCCGCCGGTCCTGCTTCGCGGGGGGCTCGACCCAGGGGCTTAAGGAGCGTGCGAGCGCGTATCCGACGACGAGCCGCTGCACGATGGGTTGGCCGATGGCCGCGTCGAGCCGGGCGGGGTCTTCGAAGAGCCGTTCCGCCACCATGCGCAACGAATCGACGCCATCGTCCGACCCGCGCGCCGCCTGCTCCGCATAGAGAGTCGCGGCGACGGCGATGGCGGCACCGTCGTTCCCCGCCGTCCGGTCCGCTGCGGCGAGATACAGCCGCGCCTCCTCGCCGAAGCTCGCCACCGCCAGCCCCAGCGGGTCGGGGGCACCGCCGCGCGCCAGATCGCGCGTCAGGGCGAAGGCGTACAGCGCCCCGTCCAGGTCCCCGCGCGCGGCCAAGGTCCGCCCCAGCATGTAGGCCGCCCACACGGCGCGGGCGTTCCGTTCCGCCTCCGGCAAGCCCAGGATCGCGTCGAAGCGCCGGGTCGCGCCCTCAAGATCGCCCGTACGGAAGGCGACCGCGCCCGCCGTGTAGAGCCGCACGGCGGTCGGCAGCCCCTCCCCGCGCGCGAAGGCCTCGTCGCCGGATGGAGCGGACCGCATCGCGGCGATCAGCCCCCCTTGCTCCTCGGTCAGCCCCGCGCGCTCCGCCTCGTCCCGGTCCTTGTCCTCGTCATGATCCCAGCCGGTCGGCTCGACCGCCTTCAGCCCGTCCGCCGGGGCTGGCAGAAGATGCGCCGCTTCGAAGGCGAAGCCGTTGGCCGGGGCGGCCGTCAGCGTCGCCTCGCGCCGGTCCAGAAGCTGCCAGGGAAAGTCCGGCCCACAGGCGATGGCGGTGGTCACGGCCAGCGCAGCACCGACGGCCAGCACGGCCACCTTACGGTCGAACATCGACGGCCCCTTCCTTCTCGCCGCAGCGCATCCAGCCGATCACGCGCCGCTGGCCGCCGCGCAGCCAGCCATCCCGCGTCTTTGCCAGAATCAGCCGGTTCCCGTCACGCTGAAGTTCGTAGCCGCCGATCCCGTCCGCCACGGTGCAGGCTGCGTCCAGCCGGACGGCGCGCGGCAGCGCGGCATCGACCTCGCCCGCGTTGGTCAGCACCACGTCCTGCACGCCCGGCGTGTCGGAACGCCGCACCTGCGCAGACAGAGCCGTCCGCAGCGGCTGTCCCTGCGCCACCGCACGCCACGTCGCGAGGCTCCAGGCCCGGCTATCCTCCGCGGTGGGCAGCCGGAACCACGCGACGCCCCGCAGTCCGGCGGGCGGGTCGCGTTCCAGCGCGCGCAGCAGGCCGGCGACCGCCTCCGGCGCCGCGGACAACTCGTCCGCCGGACCATCGCCTGCGAGGGTGGGCGCCTCGCTCTCCACGGCGGCCATGCGGCCGTCCTTGTCCCAATGGACGCGCGTTCCGTAGGTGGGCAGCGCCACACGGAAGGGTCTGTCGGTGCGGCGAGCCATCGCGTCGACCCACCCCCGCGCAGTGCGCGGATCGAACAGCCCGAAGCGGGGATTCCGCACGGCATGGACCTGAAGGACGACCTCGTCCGCCCGCCCGGCCAGATCGCCGAACAGGGGCGACGGCAGCCACGTCGGCAGCGCCGTGATCGACAGCGGCAAGCCAGCGGGCAGGCGATCGCGCAACGCCGCCAGGAACCGCGCGTAGCCGTCCAGCCGTGCCGTGGCGCAGTCGTGGTCGATCTCGACCCCGGCGACGGGCACGCCCTGCTCCCGCGCCCAGGCGGGAATGTTCGCAAGGTCCGCCAGGAATGCGTCGTCGGTCGGCGGCGGCACCGATCCGTCGATGCGGACGACCAGCACGACGGCGCGCCCGCTCCGCGCCAGCGCGCCCCAGTCCGGCGCCATCCGGATCGACCGCCGCGCCCCGTCCACCTCCGCGACCAGCACCCGCCAGCGCCCGACCATGTCCGCCGACTGCCGCAGCGCGTCGCCGAGCGCGGGCGTCCACCGCCTCTGCCAGACATAGGCGTCCTGGGGCAACGGCCCGGCGGGTCCGCCGGAACGCGCCAGCGCGGCGAGAAGGAGGGCGAGAAGGATGAGCCGCCGCACGGCTGGACTCGCGTTGGGAAAATGGCGAACGGTGCCCCCACCCTCCCGCTGGCGCGGGTCCCTCCCTCCCCCGCTGCGCGGGAGAGGGTGAGTTTGCGGAGCGGCGGCAGTTCCCTCCACCGCGCAGCGGGGGAGGGTTAGGGAGGGGGCAACGGGTTCGACGGTTTCAAGGCCTCACCGCCGGCCCTTGGGATCCCGGCTCAGCCCCTTCTGCTCCAGCTCGGCCAGATATTCGGCCCACAGCCGGTCCTGGTCCTCGCCGATCTCGTACAGGTACTTCCAGGAGAAGATGCCGCTGTCGTGCAGGTCGTCGAAGACGATCCGCACCGCGTAGCGGCCGATCGGCTCCAGGTTCATGATGCCGACGTGGCGGCGACCGGCGACGGTCTGCTTCTGGCCGGGGCCGTGCCCTTGCACCTCGGCGGACGGGCTGTGCACGCGCAGGAATTCCGCCGGGTAGGAAAAGGTCCGGCCGTCGTCGAAGTCGATCTCCAGCCGCTTCTCCTCCTTCTTCAGGCGGATTTCGACCGGCCAGTGCTTCGTGCCGAACTCGTCCGTGGCGAAATTCTCGTCCGTCATATCAGGCGGCCCCGGGCTTGGTGTCGAGGCTGCGGGCCTCGTCGATCAGCATGATGGGAATGCCGTCGCGGATGGGATAGGCCAGACCGGCGCGCTCGCTGATCAGCTCGGCGCGCTCGGCGTCGTAGCGCAGCGGCCCCTTGGTCAGCGGGCAGACGAGGATTTCCAGAAGCTTCGGGTCGACGCGGGCCTGCGTCTTGCCTTCGCCGGGCGTGTCCTCGGTGGTATGGGCGCTCATGGAACGGGCCTCGCGGTCAGGATGAACAAACGAATGGGGTCAGTGGCGTGGCGCGCAGCCGTCGCCATCATGGCAGTCGAGAATGGCCATCTCGATCAGCGCGATCAAGAGCTTCGCGCGCTCCGGCAGGTCCGGCGCCTCCAGCAGCGCCTGCTTCTCGCTGGGCGAGAAGGGGCAGATCATGGCAAGCGAGGTGACCAGCCGCTCGTCCGGCGTGGACTCGATGGCCGACCAGTCCACCGACAGCCCCTGCGTCTTGAAATAGCCCTTCAGCCCGGCCAGCAGCCGCGGCCGGTCCACGTCGCCACCGGATTCGGCGAGATCGTCGGCGAATCGCTCCCACGCGGCGGTCACGAGGCGGTAGCCGCGCACCCCGTCCACCTCCCGCCGGATGGTGAAGCGGCTGACGCCGGTCAGCGTGATCAGATAGCGGCCGTCCCCGGTCTCGGCGAAGCTGGTGATGCGGCCGGCGCAGCCGGTGTCGTAGACCGCCGGCTCCATCTCGCGGCTGGCCGGGTCGGTGGGCTGGACCATGCCGATCATGCGGTCGCCGGCCAGCGCGTCCTCGACCATCGCGAGGTAGCGCGGTTCGAAGATGTTCAGCGGCAGCCGCCCGCGCGGCAGCAGCAGAACCCCCGCAAGCGGGAAGATCGGCAGTTGCCGCGGCAGGCGGTCCAGTGACGGGTCGAAGGGGTTCCGGCTCATGCGACGAATATAGAGCCCCCCGTCACCGCGAACAGAGCAAGCCCCGCCCTAGCTAAACAGAATCGAAGACAGGCGGCGGCGCGACTGGACGGTCAGCGGGTCGGTCGGGCCGAAGGCCTCGAAGAACTTCACCAGCTGCTTGCGCGCGGCCTGCTCGTTCCACTCGCGGTCGCGGCGCACCAGCTCCATCAGCGCGTCCACGGCCTCCTCGCGCTTGCCGGCGGCGAACAGCGCCAGTGCCAGGTCGAAGCGCGCCTGGTGGTCGTCCGGGTTGGCGGCGACCTTCTCCGTCAGCTCCGGGATCGGGCCGGCGTTGGCGGCCTGCTCGGCCACCTCCAGCGCGCTGCGCACCGCGGCGATGTCCTTGTCCTTGGCGATGGACTCCGGCGTCTTGTCCAGCATCTGCTTGGCGCGCGCCAGATCGTCGGTGGCGATCAGGCAGCGGATCAGGCCGGCGTAGGCGGTCGCGTTCAGGTTCTCCGGGTCGGCCTGGAGAATCTCGCTGTAGATCTCCGAGGCGGTCTGGATATCGCCGGCCTCCAGCGCCTCCTTGGCCTGGGCCAGCACCTCCCCCAGGATGTCGCCTTCCGCGCCGCCCGCGGCGCCGGCCAGCTTGATCAGCTTCTCCACGAAGGCCTTCACCTGCGACTCCGGCAGGGCGCCCATGAAGCCGTCCACCGGACGCCCCTGGAAGAAGGCGTAGACCGCCGGGATCGACTGCACGCGCAGTTGCGAGGCGATCATCGGGTCCTTGTCGGTGTCGATCTTGACCAGCCGCACCTTGCCCTTGGCCGCCAGCACCGCCTTTTCCAGGATGGGGCCGAGTTGCTTGCACGGGCCGCACCAGGGCGCCCAGAAATCGACGATCACCGGGACCGACTGCGACGCCTCGATCACGTCGGCCATGAAGGCGCGGTCGCTGCTGTCCTTGATCAGGTCACCGGCGGCGGCGCCAGCGTTGGCGGAACCGGCGGGGGGCTTGGCGGGCGGAATTGAAAACATGGCTCTCACGAATCCCTGTGCGACTTTGCCTGATACATGAGCGCATGGCGCCCGTTGCGCAAGCTTTTGGGTTGCGCAAGCGTTTGGGTGGACAGCGCCGGCCCGCTACGCCTCTTCGGTCCCGAAGGGAACGATCATCGGCTCGTGCCCGCCGGCGCGGATGAAGCGCAGCAGGTCGTCGGGGCTGATGGCGGTGGTGCGGTCGTTCAGCAGCGGGTGATAGTTCAGCGGGTCGTGGTCCAGCATCTGTTGCTGCAACACCACCCTCACCCGCCTCTCTCTATCATTGACGAGCGCGAAGGGCGTGACCGAGCCCGGCCGCACGCCGAGATGCCGCCACAGCCGGTCGGCCGAGGCGAAGGACAGCCGGGCGGAGCCGATCACCTTGTCGAAGCGGTTCAGGTCGACCCGCGCGTCCTCCAGCGCCACCACCAGCCAGTGCTGCTCCTTCTTGTCCTTCAGGAACAGGTTCTTGCAATGGCCGCCGGGCAGCGCGCCGCGCAGCGCCTTGCTCTCCTCCACCGTGTGCAGGGGCGGGTGGCTGTGGGTCACGGTACGGATGCCGAGCGCCGCGAGATGCTCCAGGAGCTGCTCCGGGCTGGTCGGCAGCGGCGGCTCGGCCCTGCCCTCGGGGGTCAACGCGTCGTCCATGCCGGCGTTTTTAACGGGCATGCCGGGTTTCGTCCAGCGGTCCCAAAAAAGTGAAACATGACGCTTGCATTGCGTTCGGCGATGAGTATAGTCCGCCGCACGCCGCCGGACGGCACCGAACACGGTGACGGACGACGACACGGAGCGCGGGCGTAGCTCAGGGGTAGAGCACAACCTTGCCAAGGTTGGGGTCGAGGGTTCGAATCCCTTCGCCCGCTCCATCTTCCCGAAGGGAAGACAGTCTTCCGAAAACCGGAAGACGCCGCATGCGATCAAAGGGCCGGGCCTTCGGGCACCGGCCCTTCGCATTTTTCCCTCCCCTTCCGGTTTCCGAGATCACACGCACAGCGTGACGAACACGCGCGTCCTCTCGCGTTGTGTGTTGCCGGGTGTGTTGCCGGCCCGTAAGACACGGCGCCGGTTTTCCGTAACGCCCGAATCGGGTGCCACCCCGACCGGCGCAACCCTGGCGATTTCAGGTATCGCCCAACAACATCCTTTTCCTGCCCTAAATCGCAATTGCACGCAACCGTGTGGCTTCTTGCCGCGGGATTGCATGCATTTGTAGGGTTGTCACCGGCCGGATCAGCATCAAATCAGCTTGCATGAATTTACTTTTTGGCAACCTACTTGCGTATGACCGCCCGAAGGGCTATGCTTCAAATACGAAACAAATAGGACACTATCCGCTCGGGGTTGTAAGCGCCATGGATGTGTCGGCCACTTCGGACGGTGCGCGCCCGTGAACTTCCCGGAAGAGGGGTGCGCGTCCGGCCGGCCTCCGCCATTCCGGCGGTGCCGATCCACTCCGCCCTGATCGTCATCGGTTCCGCTGTCGTCGCGCGTCGACCGGCGGCACCGCCGGTCGCGCTTCAAAGCCCCGCTTCGTTCAGCCCAGATGACAAGAGGTCCCCTCCCATGGCCATGCAACGCTACATTGTCGATTATCCGCGCTTGTCTCCGGAATCCCTGGATAAGTGGCGCACCGTTCCGAGCAGCGTCGCCTCCGACGCGCAGAACCGCTGCCAGAGCATGGACTCCCGCATCAAGCCGATGGTGCCCGGCATGCGCATCTGCGGGCAGGCGCGGACGGTCGTGCCGATGCCCGGCGACAACAGCATGGTCCATCACACGGTGAGCCTGGCGGAGCCTGGCGACGTGGTGGTGGTGGCCGGCGGCGGGCTGGACGACGTGGCCATGGCGGGCGAGTGGGTCGTCCGCTGCTGCAGCGTCCGCAAGCTCGGGGGCCTGGTCGTTGACGGCACGGTGCGCGACCTCGCCGAGATCCGCAGCATGAACGTCCCCGTCTTTGCCAGGGGCGCCGTTCCGCGCGGACCGCACAAGAACTTCGGCGGCAAGATGGACGTGCTCGCCTCGGTCGGCAACGTGCCGGTCAACCCCGGCGACATCATCCTGGGCGATGAGGACGGCGTGGTCGTGATCCCGTTGGAGGTCGCCGACGAAACGCTGGAGGCCAGCCTGAAGCTGCTCGCGCGCGAGCAGAAGTGGACCGAGGAGATCAAGGCCGGCAAGACCCTCGTCGAGGTTCTGGGCGTGCCGCCCCTGGAGATCATCGAGCGGGAGCGCAAGCTGGAAAGCGTGTGATTCGGCTGAAAATCGGGAAGCCCCAACGGTGATCCACCCATGACGCTTATCTTCCAGATCGTTTTGCCGATGTTCGCTTTGATCGCGCTCGGCTATTGGGCCGCGCGGTATCGTGGATTCAGCAACACGATGGTTCAGGGGCTTTCCCGTTTTCTCGGCATATACGCCCTGCCCGCCCTGCTTTTCTCCAACATGGCGAAGGCCAACATCCCCAATCCCATCGAGTGGGGATTCCTGGCCTCTTTCTATGTCGCGGCGCTGATGGTGTTCGCGGTGGCGGCGGTCTGGATGCTGCTGCAGCGCCGGAAGGCCGAATTCGCGCCCGTCGGGCTTGCCAGTTCCTTTTCCAACATCGCCCTGCTCGGCACGCCCATCATCATGGAGGCCTATGGCCCCGCGGTGGCCGTGCCGGTCCTGCTGCTCATCGTGTTCCAATCGCCGTTGCTGTTCACCGTGGCGACCCTGCTCGCCGAATCCCAGCGTTCGACCGGCGGCAAGCCGACCGCGGCGGCGATCAAGGCGGTGAAGGCGACGGCGATGAGCCCGCTGGTCATGTCCGTCCTCTTCGGCCTCGTCACCAACCTCAGCGGGTTTCAGGTTCCGGCGATGGTCATGAAGGGCCTGGGCCTGATGGCACAGACCGTGCTGCCTTGCGCCTGCTTCACGCTGGGGGCGACGCTGGCCTTCAGCCCGACCTCCGGGCGGCTGCTGCCGGCGGCGATCATGTCGGTCATGAAGGTCGGCCTGCATCCGGCCCTGACCTGGCTCCTGGCCGTCAAGGTCTTCTCCCTGCCCCCGGACTGGATCGCGCCGGCCGTGACGGCGGCAGCCCTGCCCATCGGCGTCAACGCCCATGTCTTCGCCGAACGGTACGAGGCGGGACGGGAACTGGTCGCCATGTCGCTGCTGATCTCGACCCTGCTGTCCCCGATTTCCATATCGGTCGCCTTCATGGTCGCCATGGGCTAGGACCATTCGGCGCGTTTATTGTTCGATTGTTTTCAAAGGAGACAACCTCTGCGTACGGAAGATTCGCGCGACCCCCGCAACGGGCCGCCGGTATCGCGCGAACTTCTTCGTTCTCTAAGGGTTCTGCGACATCAAATGCCATTGATGCACGAATTCTCTCCTGCTAACTTCGTGCAACGATAGAGCATACAGTGCCTTTGGATCGGATTCGGCCGTGCAAGACTCCCAACACCTCTCTCGCCGACCGCCGACCTCTCCTTCTCCACCAACATACCTTGGCGGGTTTTTCTCACGGCCTGCCGTACATATCCCGATATGCTGCGCAACGTCAGCAGCATACCCGCAGAATACATCGCGTTCGCCGCCGATGCGCAGCAATCTCCGGCTGCGAACTATTCCGGCGCTTTATTTAGCGATCACTTCTCAAAGCAAAATCTACAGAAGCCCATTGGAAACAATTGGTTTGTGCAATTTCCAAAAAGCCAATACGGCGATGGACACACAGGAACCAGGCAGGAAAAAGGGCATCCAGATGAACATTCGCAGCAAGTTCTTGGCGCTCGCGGCCAGCGTGCTGGCGCTCACGGCGGCCTCCGCGCAGGCCGCCTATCCGGAGAAGCCGATCACCATGATCGTGGCCTACGACGCCGGCGGGTCCACCGACGTCACGGCCCGCCTGCTGGCTCCCCTCATCGAGAAGCACCTGGGTGGCGCCCGCATCGAGGTCGTGAACAAGCCCGGCGCCGGTGGCGAGATCGGCTTCGCGGCCATCGCCGATGCGGCTCCGGACGGCTACACGATCGGCTGGCTGAACACGCCGAACGTCGTCTCCATCCCGGTGGAGCGTCAGGCCCGCTTCACGCTGGACCGCCTGGAACCGCTGGTCAACGTCGTGGACGACCCCGACGTCCTGGCCGTGGTCAACGACAGCCCCTACAAGACGGTGAAGGATCTGGTGGAGGCCGCCAAGGCCAGCCCGAACACCATCACCGTCGGGTCGACGGGCGTGGGCTCGGACGAGCATCTCGCCATGCTGACGCTGCAGCGTCAGGCCAGCGTGCAGTTCACGCACGTTCCCTTCTCCGGCAGCGGCGCCAATTACAAGGCCATGATCGCCAAGAAGATCCAGGTCGGCGGCATGAACCTGGGCGAGGCGCTGCGCGGTCAGGCGACCGACCAGATCCGCATCCTGGGCGTGATGAGCGAGCAGCGCTGGAAGTCGGCGCCCGACCTGCCGACCTTCAAGGAACAGGGCTTCTCGGCGCTGATGGCCTCGCTGCGCGGCATCGGCGCGCCGAAGGGGATCCCGGCGGACGTCCGGGCCAAGCTGGTGGACGCCATCACCAAGGCGGTCAACGATCCGGAATTCATCGCCAAGGCCGACGCCAAGGAGACCTATCAGCCCCTGCGCGTTCTCAGCCCGGATGCCTTCGCGGCCGAGCTGAAGCAGATCGACACCGACCTGCGCGCCCTGTGGCAGGCCACCCCCTGGCTCAAGTAACCGGTCGAGTAGCGTTGCCTAACAACTCCCGCCGCCGGCCTTCGGGCCGGTGGCGCGGCAGGTTCTCTTTCCGCTGCCCAAGCGCCGTTCCTCCGACGGGGCAGAGGTTGATGCAGGTGTATCATGACGATCCTCAATCACCTTCATATCCCGACGAAAATGGGGATTCCGGCGGCTACGGCGATCATCGGCATGCTGATGATCGCCCTGCTCGGCGGATCGGCCATCACGGCGCAGTCACATCTGCTGGACACGCTCTTCAACCGGTCCTTCAGCCGCGAGGCGGAAGTCCAGAACTTCACCGACACGCTGACCGTGGCCCACGCGGCCCTGTACCGCACGGTGATCCTGAGCACCGCCAACGCCTCGCCGAAGGCGATCGAGGAAGAGTCGAAGGCCTTGCTGGAGCAGTTGGGCAAGCTCAAGGGCAAAGCGGACAAACTCAAGGGCGACGCGTCCTCGACCGAGGATGAAGGCAAGCTGCTGCAGCGCTTCGGCAGTGAAACCGGCGCCTACCAGGCCAAGGTGACCAGCTTCCTCGACCTGCTGAAGATGGGCATCGACCCGCTCGACTTTCTGCAGGAGGTGCAGGCCGCCTACGCCCGTCTGCACACCACGGCGCGCGATTATCTGGCCTACCAGCGCGAGCAGTCGGCCGCCGCCTACGCGGACGTGAACGCGTCGGTGGACAAGACCACCCAGGCCTTCATCGCCTCCGCCGTCGTGGCGCTGCTGATCACGGTCGGCGTGGCGCTGTTCATCGGCTTCAACATCGCCCGCCCGGTCGTGCGCCTGACGACGGTGATGGAGCGGCTGGCCCAGGGCCAGCTCGACAACGAGATTCCCGCGGCCGAACGCGGGGACGAGATCGGCCAGATGGCCCGCACGGTCCGCGTGTTCAAGGACAACGCGCTGCGCGTGCAGGAGATGTCGAAGGAGCAGGAGGCCATGCGCGCCCGCGCCGCGGAGGAGCAGCGCCGCGCCATGAACGCGCTCGCCAACGACCTGGAGGCCTCGGTCAAGGCGATGATGGGCGAGGTGGTGCGCTCCGCCGACTCCATGCGCGGCGAGGCCAACGTCATGCTGGAGAACGCCCGGCAGACCGCCCACCACAGCGACAGCGTCGCGCACGCGGTGCAGGAGGCGACCACCGAGGTCGAAAGCGTGGCCGCCGGTGCGGAACAGCTGCGCGCCTCCATCGACGAGATCACGCGCTCCATCTCCCAGTCCACGCAGCTCGCCCGCGGCGCGGTGGACGAGGCCGGGCGGACGGACAGCATCGTCCAGGGCCTGAGCGAGGCCAGCCGCAAGATCGAGGAGGTCGTCGGCCTCATCAACAACATCGCGGGGCAGACCAACCTGCTGGCGCTGAACGCGACCATCGAGGCCGCCCGCGCGGGCGAGGCGGGCAAGGGCTTCGCGGTCGTGGCGCAGGAGGTCAAGAGCCTCGCCAACCAGACCGCCAAGGCCACCGACGAGATCGGCTCGGAAATCGCGGCCGTCCAGGCGGCCACCACGGCGGCGGTCAACGCCATCCGCGCCATCGTCAACACGATCCGGCAGGTGGACGAGTCGCTCAGCACCGTCGCCGCCGCGGTCGAGGAGCAGGACGCGGCGACCCGCGACATCAGCGAGCGCTCGCAGCGCGCCGCCACCGACACGATGGCCGTGCTGCAGGAGATGCGTCTGGTGCAGCAGGCGGCCGAGACCACCGGCCATTCCGCCGGCGCCGTCCAGACCACGACCGAAGAGCTGTCGCAGAACTTCAACAAGCTCGACAACGAGATCGAGGCCTTCATCACCCGCATCACCGCCGCGTGATATCCATAGGCGACAAGTAGCTGATCTAGCGCTCAAAAGCCCCTCTCCCTTGAGGGGCGCGCCGCCGGAGGACGCCGAAGGCGTTCGCAGGCAAGCGTGGTTGGGGTGAGGGTGGCACCGGCGCAGCCGGCCAGCGATTTTCCCGCTCTTCGAGCGGTAACGACCCCTCATCCCAACCCTTCTCCCCGCACTCGGCGGCCACAGGCCGCCTGCCGCCGTCAGCGCAAACTTCGTTTGCGCGTGAGGCCAAGGGGAGAAGGGCTTTGCGCATAAAGCTGCTTACCGTACCGCAGCGGCGCCCCCGCCTTCGGCGGAAAGGCCGCTCGAAAGTTCCAAAGAAAAATGCCTCTCTCCCCGACGGGAGAGAGGCTTTTTCGTTCAGGCGCCTTTCCGGGAAGGCCCGGCTACTTCAGCCAGGGCGTTTCCTTCCACAGGCCCCGGAAGTCGGTGTCGAGCTGCTTCAGCTCCGCGCCGAACGCCTCGGAGTCCATCAGGCGCAACGGCTGGAAGGTCTCCTTGGCCTTGCTCTGGAACTCCGGATCGTTGGCGGCCTTGGTGACCGCCTCCACCAGCTTGGCACGGATGTCGGCCGGCAGGCCCTTCGGCGCGCCTATGCCGCGCAGCGAGGCCATGGTGAAGTCGTAGCCCAGTTCCTTGAAGGTCGGCAGGTCGGGGGCCATGCTCCAGCGCTCCTTGGACATCACGCCCAGGATGCGGATCGGATCGCCGCCGGCCTTGCCGCGCAGCCCCTCGCCCAGGTTCTGCCCGCAGACCTGGATGTGCCGGCCCAGCATCGACCGGTAGTTCTCCGCGCTGCCGGGGAACGGAACGTGGGTGAAGCGCACGCCGGCCTGCCGTTGCAGCATCAGTTCCGCCAGATGGTCGTCCGAGCCCACACCCGTCGACCCGACGGTGATGGTGTTCGGGTTGGCCTTGGCCTGGCTCACCAGATCCTCGACCGTCTTGTAGGGGCTATCCGCGTGGACGGTCATGATGCCCGGATCGTCCACGATGTTGTACAGCGGGTCGAGCCGGTCGATCGAGAAGCGCGCGCTGCGCTCGATGGGGATGGTGACGACGTTCGGCGTGTTGATGAAGCCGATCGTGTAGCCGTCCGGCGTCGCGTCCGCGATGGCCGCGAAGCCGATCTCACCGCCGGCGCCGCCCTTGTTCAGCACCACGATGCGCGCGCCGCCGCCCAGGTATTTTTCGATGTAGGGGGACAGCATGCGCGCGGTGACGTCGGTCGATCCGCCCGCCCCGTACGCGACGATCATGGTGATCGGCTTGTCCGGATAGGCCGCCCGCGCTTCGAAGGCACCAGCCAGCAGGGCGCAGGAGGTCAACAGGGCACCAAGGAATTTTTTTGCTTTCATGATTCGCTCCGCCGAACGCTGCCGGGCTCACCGTCCCGCAGCAGGCCGCAACACGGACTTGGCAACACAGACTTGTATGTGTTCACAATAACATCATTTCAAGAATTGTATCGCCATATAGACCGCAATCGAAGCGCGATCGTAAGAAAATTTTTTAATTTTGTGGCGAGCGTTCCAAGGGGCGGCACAGCGCGGAGGTGAAACGGCGGCGCGGAATGACGGCGCGGAACGACGGCGCCGCCATTGCGTCCGGGGGGCCGAGCCCCCTCAGTTGATTGGTTCGGCGCGGCTGCCGAACAGCGCGCGCAGCTTGCGGCCGATGGCGCCGATCAGCAGCCCCTGGTTTCCGCCCTCCGGCTTCGGGAACCAACCGGGGTCGGTGGCCTGAATGCGGCGCACGACCGTCACGAAGGCTTCCACCACCACCGGGTCGAACTCCCGGCCGGCGCGTTCGGTGATCCAGGCGATGGCCTGCTCCAGCGTCCAGGCGCTGCGGTACTGGCGGTCGGTGATCAGCGCGTCGAACACGTCGGCGACCGCCATGATGCGCGCGCTGATCGGGATGGCCTTGCCGCGCAAGCCCTCCATATAACCCGACCCGTCGTAGCGCTCGTGGTGGTAGCGGGCGATTTCCGCGGCGATGGACAGGATGCTGCGCCCGCGCAGGGGCACGGACGCCTCGCTCAGGATGCGGTAGCCGATGGTGGTGTGGCGGTGGATCATCTCCTTGTCGTTGTTCGCCAGCTCGCCCGGAATGCCGAGCGTCTCGTCCGACACGGAGAGCATGCCGACGTCGTGCAGCAGGCTGGCGAGCCCGACCTTCTCCACCAGCTCCTCGTCCAGCTCGTCGCGGAAATGGCCCTGGGCGTGCAACTCGCGGGCGATGTCTCCGACCAGCCGCTCGACGCGCTGGAGGTGGCCGGCGGCGGCGTTGTCCTTGTATTCGGCGAGCGAGCCCATCGCCAGCACGGTGGCCTTCTGGGCGGTGTTCAGCTCCTCGAACAGAAGCGCGTTCTCGAAGGCGATGGAGCACTTGTTGCGGAACAGCTCCAGCAGCTGCCATTCGCGGGCGGTGCCGTCGTTGTTGTGGCCCTCGACATAGATCATGCCGATGATGCCGCCGTGGGCGCGCAGGCGCAGGGCGCAGAAATCCGGCTCGACGATGGTTTCGCTGCTCGGGCTCAGCCGCTCCAGCGCCGCCGCGACCCTGGGCTCCCCGATTTCGGCGACGTCCACGTCCTTCCATTTGGCGAAGCGGCCGGTGGAGGCGCGCACGCGGATCTTGCGGTCGCGCGGCAGCGTGTCGCCCTGGATGCACAGCAGCGCGTGCTGCCCGATGCCCAGCAGGCCGACGACGCGCGGCAGGATGTTGGGGAACAGCACGTCGGGCGTGCGCATCTCCAGCAGGCCGGTGGTCGCCACCAGCATGCGGGCGAGCCCCTTGCGCCCAGCCGCCTGCGCCTGAAGGCCGATGAAGGCGCGCAGCCGGGCGATCACGGCGGTGCGCAGCGCGCGCGGCGTCAGGCTGTCCTTGGCGCGGTAGTCGCTGACGTCGTGCGTCTCGACCACCTCGTCCTCGGGCACGCGGTCCGGGTGCGCGGTGCAGACGATGATGCGGACGCGGCTGTTGCCCATCTCCTTGCGGATCGTCTCGATCAGGGCGAGGCCGGAGGCCGGCTCACCGCCCAGCACGGGCTCCAGCAGGACGACCGCCGTGTTGGGGTGGGCGTAGAGCGCGGCGCGCGCGTCGTCGGCGGTGGCGGCGGTCAGCACCTCCACGGGGGTGCCGTTCAGCGAGAAGCCGTCGAGCGCGGAGCGCGCCAGACCCGACAGGGTGGGATCGGGATCGACCACCAGGATGAAGAGGGGCGCCTTGGCGGGCGGTACCGGGGTGGCCGCGGCGGGCCGGACGTCGTCGTTGGGCATGCTCGTCTCGATGGTTGCGCAGCATCACCGCGCTCCCATGGAAAATACCCGTCACGCGACACTCATTCAACTTCCATTGATTCGGATGCTAAGCGCCTCGCCTTTTATCAGGCGTTGCCGATGGTCTGCGTCAACGCGCTGAGCAGCACGGGCGGGGTCACCGGCTTGTGCAGCACGCTGATGCCGCTGGCCTCCGCCTCGCGGATGCGCTCGGGGGCGGTGTCGCCGGTGATGATGATGCTGGGGATGGCGCGGTGGTACAGGTCGCACACGTCCCGGATGGCCTCGGTCCCGGTGCGCCCCTCGCGCAGGCGGTAGTCGGCCAGGATCATGGACGGC
The DNA here is from genome assembly GCF_053470405.2 of Azospirillum mesophilum. Lineage (NCBI taxonomy): Bacteria > Pseudomonadati > Pseudomonadota > Alphaproteobacteria > Rhodospirillales > Azospirillaceae > Azospirillum > Azospirillum mesophilum. The sequence continues at coordinate 62,256 of NZ_JBPXMQ020000001.1, read as the reverse complement.
GGCCGTTCGCGGGCGGTCAGCAGCCGGATGGCGTCTTGCGCCGACTCCGCCGCGATGACCTCGAACCCCCAGGTCTGGAGCACCGCGCGCAGACTGGACAGCACCACCGGCTCATCGTCGATCAGCACGATCACACCCCGCCCGGCGCCGGCCGACAGGTCGGGCCGGGCCACCGCGGGGCGCGGCCGGATGGAGGGCTGGAGCGGCACCTCCACCCAGAAGACCGACCCCTGTCCCTGCACCGAACGCACCGACACCCGATGGCCGAGCAGCCGCCCCAGCCGGCGGACGATGGCGAGCCCGAGGCCCAGCCCCTTTTCCCGGTCGCGCTCCGGGTTGGCTATCTGGGTGAACTCCTCGAAGATTTCCTCGGTCTGGCCGGGGGGAATGCCGATGCCGGTGTCCCACACCTCCACCCGCAGCGCGTCGCCGCGCCGCCGGCAGCCGACCAGGATGCGCCCGGTGGTGGTGTAGCGCACGGCGTTGTCCACGAGGTTCTGGACCATGCGGCCGAACAGCGCGGGGTCGGTGCGCACCACCGCGCCGCTCGACACCACGGTCAGCTTGATCCCCTTGGCCGCCGCCACGCTGGTGTAGCTGACCCGCGTGGTCGCCAGGATGCTGTCGATGGGGAAGATCATCGGCCGCACCGTCACCACGCCGGCGTCGAGCTTGGACACGTCCAGAAGGCTGTCCAGCAGCGTCTTCAGCGCCTCGACCGCCACCTCCATGTCGCTGACCATGGTGCGGGCGGAGCCTTCGGGCAGTTGCGCGGCCAGCGCGGAGGTGAAGAAGACCAGCGACTGCACGGGCTGGCGCAGGTCGTGGCTGGCCGCCGCCAGGAACTTGGTCTTGGCGACGCTGGCCCGTTCCGCCTCGTCCTTGGCCTTGCGCAGGTCGGCGTCGGCCTCCTTGCGCTCGGTGATGTCGCGCACGGTGCCGGCGAAGATGCGGCGCCCGTCCAGGGTTCCCTCGCCCACCGCCAGGTCCATGGGAAAGCTCCGCCCGTCCTTGCGGCGCCCCTCCACCTCGCGCCCGATGCCGATGATGCGCGGCTGCGCGGTCCGCAGATAGCTGTCGAGATAGCCGTCGTGCGCCTGCCGGTAGGGGGCGGGCATCAGCAGGCTGACGTTGCGGCCCAGCACCTCCGCCGCGCTGTAGCCGAAGATGCGTTCCGCCGCGCGGTTGAAGCTTTCGATTCGGCCCCTTTCGTCGATGGTGATGATGCCGTCCACGGCCGCTTCCAGGATGGCGCGGTTCTTCACCTCGCTGTAGCGCAGCCGCTCCTCCGTCTCCTTGCGGGCGGAGATGTCGCGGATGATCCCGGTGAACAGCCGTTCCCCGTCCACCAGGGCGGCGCCGACCGCGAGGTCCATGGGAAAGGTGCGCCCGTCCTTGCGCAGGCCCTGCACCTCCCGCCCCTTGCCGATGATGCGCGCCTCGCCGGTGTCCCGATAGTGCGTCAGGTAGCCGTCGTGGGCGGACCGGTAGGGTTCCGGCATCAGCATGTTGACGTTGCGGCCGACCACCTCCGCCGCCTCGTAGCCGAAAAGGCGCTCCGCCGCCGCGTTGAAGGAGCGGACGATCCCCCGCTCGTCCATGATGACGACGCCGTCCACCGCCGCGTCCAGGATCGCCTGCGTCAGCGTCCCGTGGTGCGAGCCCTCCGGCTCGATCACTGGCGGCGGCGGGGGCGGGGGTGGCGGCGGGGGTTCGGGGCCGGATGCGGGTTCCGGAGTGTCCGGTTGCGCGGACGCCGGAACCGCACGGCGTCCGCGCAGCAGCCAGCCCAACGCGCCGGTTCCCATGGCCAGCGCGGTCGCGAAGAAAAGCCCGGCGGCAGCATCCATCCGAAGCCCCCCTTTCGAAGTGCGACGATCGTAAGAGAGCAAACAAAACAGTCCGCCATTACACTCTGGTTCGGCAACCCATCCGGAAGACATAGGCCCTGCGCGTGAGCGGCCAAGCCCCACCGCCTGTTGCCAGATTCGGCAAATCCGCTACCCTCTGCCTAGAAAGACGGCAGAGGGTCCCGGGACAAACGGCCCCGGGAAAAAAGCCGCAGGACGATGGGAAGGAATGGAGCGATGGCTCTCAGGGCGGAACAGCTCAAGGACGAGCTGACCGAAGAGGTCGTGCGTCAGGTGCGCGAGCGGCTGAGCCGCAGCCGCGCCGCGCCGGCGGAGCGGTTCGTGCGGCAGTTCTACGACAACGTGCCGCCCGACGACATCATCCAGGCTCCGGCCGAACAGCTCTACGGCGCCGCACTCGCCATGTGGCAGTGGGGCCAGCAGCGCGAACCCGCGCCCGGGACACACGGCGCCGCCAAGGTCCGCGTCTACAACCCCCGCGTCGAGGAGCACGGCTGGCAGTCCCACCGGACGGTGGTGGAGATCGTCAACGACGACATGCCCTTCCTGGTGGACTCGGTGACGGCGGAGCTGAACCGCCAGGGGCTGACCGTCCATCTCGTCATCCACCCCGTGGTGCGGGTGAAGCGCGACGCCGCCGGCCAGCTGGTCGAGCTGTACGAGCCCGCCGCCGCACCCACCGACGCAGCGCCCGAGTCCTTCATGCATGTGGAGGTCGGCGCGGTCACCGACGCCGACGCCCTGGCCCACGCCCGCGAAGGGCTGGAGCGCGTGCTGGCCGACGTGCGCGCCGCCGTGGCCGACTGGCGCGCCATGCGCGAGCAGGTGCGCGCCGCCGTGAAGGACGCCGCCGCCGCCGGCACCGCCGTCCCGGCGGAGGAGGTGGACGAGGCCAAGGCCTTCCTGACCTGGGCGGACGAGGACCACTTCACCTTCCTCGGCTACCGCGAATACCGGTTCGAAGGGGGCGGCGACGGGGTGGAACCGGCGCTGGCCCTGGTGCCGGGCAGCGGGCTCGGCATCCTGCGCGACGATTCGGTCACCGTCTTCGACGGGCTGCGCAACTACGCCACCCTGCCGCCGGACGTGCGCGACTTCCTGCGCAACCCGCGCGTCCTGATGGTGACCAAGGGCAACCGCCCGTCGCCGGTGCACCGCGCCGTGCCGATGGACGCCATCCTGGTCAAGCGCTTCGATGAAGAGGGACGGATCGTCGGCGAACGGCTGGTCGCCGGCCTCTTCACCTCCGTCGCCTACAACCGCAGCCCGCGCGAGATCCCCTATCTGCGCCGCAAGGTCGCGGAGGTGATGGATCTGGCCGGCTTCGACCCGCAGGGCCACGACGGCAAGGCCCTGATGCACATCCTGGAGACCTACCCGCGGGACGAGCTGTTCCAGATCCAGGTGCCGGAGCTGTTCGACATCGCCATCGGCATCCTGCATCTCCAGGAACGCCAGCGCCTCGCCCTCTTCGTGCGCAAGGACCCGTTCGAGCGCTTCGCCTCCTGCCTCGTCTACGTGCCGCGCGACCGCTACGACACCACGCTGCGCCGGCGCATCCAGACGATCCTGGAGACGGCCTTCGCCGGCACCTGCGCCGGCTTCACCACGCAGCTGACCGAAAGCGTGCTGGCCCGCCTGCACTTCATCATCCGGACGGAGCCGGGCCGCGTCCCGGCGGTGGACGTGGCGGAGGTGGAAGCGCGGCTGGTCCAGGCGGCGCGCGGCTGGGACGACCACCTGCGCGACGCGCTGCTCGACGCCAACGGCGAGGAGGACGGCGGCGCCCTGTTCCGCCGCTACGCCGACGCCTTCCCCACCAGCTACCGCGAGCAGTTCAACGCGGAGACCGCCGTCTACGACATCGAGCGCATCGAGAAGGCGATGGCGCAGGGCGGGCTGGGCATCAACCTCTACCGCCCGCTGGAGGCGGAGGAGCACGAGCTTCACGTCAAGATCTACCACGAGGGGCGACCGGTCCCGCTGTCCGACGTGATGCCGATGCTGGAGCACATGGACCTGAAGGTCATCACCGAGGTGCCCTTCGACGTCACGGTCGCCGGCCACGCCGCCCCGGTGTGGATCCACGATTTCACCGCGCGCAGCCAGAACGGCCTGCCCATCGACTGCGCCATGGTGAAGGAGAAGTTCCAGGAGGCCTTCGCCGCCGTCTGGGAAGGACGGATGGAGGATGACGGCTTCAACCGCCTCGTGCTCCGCGCCGGGCTGACCGCGCGGGAGGTGACGGTGCTGCGCGCCTACGCCAAGTACCTGCGCCAGGCCCGCATCGCCTACGGCCAGGACGTGGTGGAAAGCACGCTGGCCGAGCACGCCCCGATCGCGCGCAAGCTGATGGCGCTGTTCCACGCCCGCTTCGACCCGGCCCGGCAGGTGCCGAACGACCCCGGCCTGATCGCGGAGATCGAACGCGCGCTGGACGGGGTGAAGAACCTGGACGAGGACCGCATCCTGCGGCGCTTCCTGAACCTGATCCGCAACACGCTGCGCACCAACGCCTACCAGCGCGGCGCGGACGGCAGGCCCAAGAGCTACATCTCCTTCAAGATCGACAGCCGCGCCATCGACGAGCTTCCGCTGCCCCGCCCGATGGTGGAGGTCTTCGTCTACAGCCCCCGGATGGAGGGCGTGCATCTGCGCGGCGGCAAGGTGGCGCGCGGCGGCATCCGCTGGTCCGACCGGCGCGAGGACTTCCGGACCGAGATCCTGGGCCTGATGAAGGCGCAGATGGTCAAGAACACGGTCATCGTGCCCGTGGGCTCCAAGGGCGGTTTCGTCGTGAAGCGCCCGCCCCCCGCCAGCGCCGGCCGCGAGGCGCAACTGGCCGAGGGCATCGAGTGCTACAAGACGCTGATGCGCGGCCTGCTGGACATCACCGACAACCTCGACACCGAGGGTGCTGTGGTCCCGCCGGCCGAGGTGGTGCGGCATGACGGGGACGACCCCTACCTCGTCGTCGCCGCCGACAAGGGCACGGCCACCTTCTCCGACATCGCGAATTCGGTGTCGCTGGATTACGGCTTCTGGCTGGGCGACGCCTTCGCCTCGGGCGGGTCGGCCGGCTACGACCACAAGAAGATGGGCATCACCGCCCGCGGCGCCTGGGAATCGGTGAAGCGCCATTTCCGGGAGCTGGGGCGCGACATCCAGAGCCAGGACTTCACCGTCGTGGGCGTCGGCGACATGTCCGGCGACGTGTTCGGCAACGGCATGCTGCTGTCGAAGCACATTAGACTTCTCGCCGCCTTCGACCACCGCCACATCTTCCTCGACCCCGATCCCGACCCGGCGCAGAGCTGGGAGGAGCGCAAGCGCCTGTTCGACCTGCCGCGTTCCTCCTGGGCGGACTACGACGCCGGCCTGCTGTCCAAGGGCGGGCGCATCTACGACCGAACGGCCAAGTCGCTGGAGCTGACGCCGGAGATCCGCGCCCGCTTCGGCATCGACAAGGCGCACGTTACCCCGCAGGAACTGATGCAGACCCTGCTGAAGGCGGACGTGGACCTGCTGTGGTTCGGCGGCATCGGCACCTACGTCAAGTCCTCCGGCGAGACGAACGCGGAGGCCGGCGACAAGGCCAACGACGCCCTGCGCGTGGACGGGCGCGAGCTGCGCGCCAAGGTGATCGGCGAGGGCGCCAACCTCGGCGTCACCCAGCGCGGCCGCATCGAGGCGGCGCTGCGCGGCGTGCGGCTGAACACCGACGCCATCGACAATTCGGCGGGCGTGGACACCTCCGACCATGAGGTGAACATCAAGATCCTGCTGAACGACGTGGTGGCGCGCGGCGACATGACGGTGAAGCAGCGCGACATCCTGCTGGCCGAGATGACCGACGAGGTCGCCTGTCTGGTGCTGGCCGACAACTACCTGCAAAGCCAGGCCCTGACCATCGCGCGCAGCCAGGGTCCGGACGCGCTGGAATCGCAGGCCCGCTTCATCCGCGCGCTGGAGAAGTCCGGCCGCCTGAACCGCGCCATCGAGTATCTGCCCGACGAAGAGGAGCTGTCCGCCCGCCTTGCCGATCACCAGGGCCTGACCCGGCCGGAGCTGGCGGTGCTGCTGGCCTACGCCAAGATCACGCTGTACGACGACCTGCTGGCGTCCGACCTGCCGGACGACCCGTTCATGGCGGACGACCTCACCCGCTACTTCCCCAAGCCGCTGCGCAAGACCCACGCCGACGCCGTCGCGCGCCACCGGCTGCGGCGGGAGATCGTCGCGACCAGCGTCACCAACAGCCTCGTCAACCGGACCGGACCGACCTTCGTCAAGGAGATGATGGAGAAGACCGGCATGGGTCCGGCCGACGTGGCGCGCGGCTACACCATCGTGCGCGACAGCTTCGGCCTGCGCTCCCTGTGGACGGGGATCGAGGATCTGGACAACGTCGTCCCGGCGGCCTTGCAGACCTCCCTGATCCTGGAGACGGTCCGCCTGATGGAACGCGCCGTCGCCTGGTTCCTGACGAGCTGCCCGCAGCCGCTGGACATCGCGGCGGAGACGGAGGCCTACCGCCCCGGCATCGAGACGCTGATGAAGGGCCTGGACGCCTTCCTCGACGCGGAGGAGGCCGCCCGCCTCACCGCCCGCGTGGCGCACTATGAAGAGCAGGGCGTGCCGGCGGAGCTTGCCCGCCGCATGGCCGCGCTGCCGGTGCTGGCTGCGGCCCCCGACCTCGTCCGCATCGCGCGGCGCACCAAGCGCGACGTGGCCGCCGTGGCGGCGGTCTACTTTATCCTGGGCCGTCGCTTCGGGCTGGAATGGCTGCGCGACAAGGCCACGGCGGCGAAGGTGGAGAACCACTGGCAGAAGCAGGCGGTCGCCGCCCTGCTGGACGACCTGTTCGCCCACCAGACCGCGCTGACCATCCGCGTGCTGGAGATCGCCGACCAGCTTCCCGCCGAAGCCCCGGTCGACGGCTGGATCGCCCGCCACCGCCCGGTGGTGGAGCGGGTCGAGCAGCTCCTCTCCGAACTGCGCACCCAGCCCAACGTGGACCTGTCCATGCTGGCCGTGGCGAACCGGCAGCTGCGGGGGCTGACCGCGGGGTAAGCGGTCCGGACCGAGCGTGAAAGCGGCGATGCGTTTCGCAGCCCGTTTTCACGCTCAGGCCGCATGGTGGCCGAGCAATGGTGGTTGTGGCGTCTGCATGCCCCCTGGTTTACAACCGGAGGCGTGGGGGCCTTTGATCTCGCTGCATCGTCGCGCATGGAAAAAGGGCTTGGGCACTTCCGTACCCAAGCCCCCGATCAAAAAATCGTATTCCATGTCCAAGGGGGATGTGCGGTGCAGTGATCTTGTCCCCAGGCTCACAATGCAAAAAGTAGAACACGGCCCACCCCGATGCAAGCCCCCTTCAGCCTATTGACGCCGACGCTCGAAGCCGTGGGCATCGCTTTGTCGCAGACGCGGATATCGAGGTACCTGACCGAAGCGCGGGGCAACCGGCAACTGGCCATGCGGCTCTACCAGTGGAATGCGGACATTGGCGAAAGCCTGTATTGGCCCTTGCAAACCTTGGAGATCACCTGCCGAAACGCCATTGCCCGCGTGTTGGAGGACAAATATGGCGCCGCATGGCACATGGACGGCAAATTCCACCGGACGCTGGATGACCAAGCCTTCGGCAAACTCAAGGAAGCCTTGAACAGGCAGGAGAGAAAGCGCGGGGCAGGACGCGTTGTCGCCGACCACGTCATCGCCGATCTCAGCTTCGGTTTCTGGACGTCCCTGATGACGCGGTCCTATGAGGTTCCCTTTGGATGGACCTCCCGTCTGTGCATCGCGTTTCCATTCATTCCGTTTGGGGCCACACGCCAGACCGTATCAAGGCCCTTGGACGACGCGCGCGCCTTGCGCAACCGCATTTCTCATCACGAACCGCTCCTGGGGCTGCGGCTGACGATCAAGTACCGGGAAATCCTCGACGTGCTGGGATGGACCTGTCCGGAAACCCGCTGGTATGTGGAGCAGCACAGCCGCTTCCTGGAGGTCTGGGACAGTCATCCCGCACCCGCCCTTCGTCGCGGCGCATGAACGTAGAACTGTAGCCCTCCCCGCTTTCCCGCTATGGTGTCCCGCGACCCAGCACCTACCCGCCGATCCGGAGCCGCCGCGATGACCGACGCCCAGCCGACCCTGAACGATGCCATCCGCCTGTTCCGGTCGGGCGACCTCAGCGGGGCGGAGGCGGCCTGCCGCGCGCTGCTGGCGATCGACCCGCACAACGCGCAGGCGCTGCACCTGCTGGGCCTCGTCGCCGCCCACACCGGGCATCCGGAGGCGGCGCTGGACATCCTCGCCCAGGCCATCGCGGAGCTGGGCACCGACCCGTCCTTCCACAACAGCCGGGGCAGCCTGCTCTTCCAGCTCGGCCGCGCGGAGGAGGCGGAGGCAGCCTTCCGCGCCGGCGTCGCCATCAACGACCGCCTGCCGGAGCTGCACGGCAACCTGGGCAACGCGCTGAAGGCGCTGGGCCGGCTGGAGGAGGCGGAAAGCGCCTTCCGCTCGGCGTTGGCGCTCCGCTCCAACGCGCCGGAGATGCACAACTTCCTCGGCACCACGCTGCGCGAACTCGGCCGGCTGGAGGAGGCGCAGACCCACTTCCGCTGCGCGCTGGACCTCGCCCCGGACTATCTCGACGCCCGCTACAACCTCGCCGAGGCGCTGAGCACGCGCGGCGAGCTGGAGGAGGCCGCCACCTGCTTCCGCAAGGTGATCGAGGCCGCCCCCCGCTTCATTCCCGCCCATGTCGGGCTGGCCCACACGCTGCAAAGCCTCGACCGCGCCAACGAGGCGGTGGAGGCGATCGAGGCCGCCCGCGCGTTCGCGCCCGACCACCCGCTGGTGCAGTTCACGCGCCGGCTGATCTATTCCAACGCGGTGCCCGGCTGGCACCTGCCGATGATCAACGACTTCGAGCGCAACGAGGCCTACGACGCGGCGCTGAAGCGCGCGGTCACGCCGGACTCGCTGGTGCTGGAGATCGGCACCGGGTCGGGCATCGTCGCCATGATGGCCGCCCGCGCCGGTGCGAAGCGGGTCGTGACCTGCGAGGTCAACCCCATCCTCGCCCGCGTCGCCAAGGAGACGGTCGCCAACAACGGCTACGCCGACCGCGTCAGCGTCGTGCCGAAGCTGTCCACCCAGCTGTCCGTCGGCGAGGGCGGCGACCTGCCGGAGAAGGCCGACGTCTTCGTGTCGGAGCTGATCAACATCGGCATGCTGGCCCCGCGCATGCTGTCGGTGCTCCAGCACGCCCGCACCCATCTGGTGAAGCCCGGCGGCGCGATCATCCCGCGCGCCTCCACCGTCTACGCCATGCTGGTGGAAACGCCGGAGCTGGCGCGCATCAACCCCGTGAGGACCATCGACGGCTTCGACATGTCGACCTTCGACGTCTTCCGCTCCCCCGGCTACCAGCAGATCGACCTCGCCTCCGACGCCCACACGCCGCTGACGGACAGCTTCACGGCGCTGGACTTCGACTTCACCCGCAACATGCCGGAGGACGGCCAGCGCGAGATCACCGTGGAGATCACGCGGGAGGGCACCTGCCACGGCGTCGCCTTCTGGTTCGACCTGTTCATGGACGAGGAGGTCGTCTACCGCTCCGAAAGCCGCGCCAGGACCAACCACTGGAAGCAGGCCATGACCTACCTGGAAAGCCCGATCCGCGTCCGCCCCGGCGACCGGCTGACCGTGGTCGCCCGCTACGACAACAACCAGATTTCCTTCGGTATCGGCGGTTGATCGGGCGCGACTCGCGCTTTGCGGGGCTGCGACCTTCCGCCCACCCGGAAAAATTGACCGGAATTTTGACAGGATCAACCACCCGTCCTACCCTGTCGTGAACAACTGCGGCTTCACGAAGAAGCCGGCCTTTGACGACGGGGAGACCGCCTCATGTCCATTTCGGCGGCGGCCACATACAGCAGCACCAGCCTCAGCCTCACGATGACGGCCTCCACGGCCGGCGCCGTCGCGGACAAGAACGCTTCGGCGAAAGAGGCGAAGGGCGCACCAGCGTCGGGTTCCGGCGGTTCGGGCGTGGTGGTCAGCCTGTCCGTCGAGGCGCAGACCATGATGGCGACCGGCTCCGTGGCGTCGGAAAAGGCCCCCGCCCCCGTGTCCCGCTTCGCCGCCTATTTCCCGACGCGCGACGGCAAGCCGGTGACGGCGCTGGCCTCGGCTGTCGAGAATCCGGGCGCTCTGTCCAGCTCCGCCGGCCTGACCCTGCCGGAGGCCGCGAAGGACGCCCGCGCCCGCATGGACGCGCAGTACAAGGCCATGAAGGACAGCGGCAAGCCCTTCGACTTCAACGCCTGGGAGGGGCGGGACTGGAACACGGTCATGGGCGACCTCGACCGCCGCTCCCTTTATGCGATCAGCAGCAACACCGGCGGCCTGTTCTCGGAGGAGGAGCAGGACACGGCCCGCTCCATGATGGTGCAGCAGCAGGGCTTGGCGATGGGCCTCTACTCCGGGCCGACCCGGCTGGAGGGCAGCTTCTCCGATCCCTTCGGCGGCGACCGCACCGCCCAGATGAAGGCGGGCGTCAAGTTCCTGGATCAGGTCAGCGACGAGGAAAAGACCTCCGTCACCTGGGCGATGGACCGGGCCGGGGCGCAGCGCGGCTATGAGGCGTCCAAGCGCAACACCCGCGACGAGCTGGAGGAGCTGAAGAAGCTCGACAGCCAGACCCCGCTGCAAAGGCTCCTGAAGGCCGCCGCCGACGCCATGAAGAAGAAATCGGCGGGCGGGACGGCGGAGGATTCGGAGAACCTGGACAGCGACAACCCGATGGTCCGGGTCATCAAGTCCGCCATGGACAGCATGGAGGGCAACCCGGCCCGCGGCATGTCGCACGGCCTGCTCCGCACGGCGGAGGACCTGAAGGACCAGCCCTGGTTCAAGGGCTTCGAATCGCAGCTCGACACGGCCATCCAGCAGGCCAAGGACCTGTATCAAAAGGACAAGACCGCCGAAAAGGCGTGAGCTTGTCCCCATCCGCCGGGGTGGATAGAGTGACGCACCCCGGTCCGGAAAGGTCTTGAGCCCAGCATGCCCCACACGGTCAACGCGCCGAGCCGCCGCGCCATGGTGTCCTGGTGCCTCTACGACTGGGCGAACTCGTCCTACAACACCATCATCACGACCTTCGTGTTCTCCGTCTACTTCGCGCGCGGCGTGGTCGGGGACGAGGTGGCCGGGGCCTCGCGCTGGAGTGCGGCGCTGACCGTCGCCGGGTTGCTGATCGCGCTGTTCAGCCCGGTGCTGGGCGCGGTCGCCGACCGCACGGGCCGGCGCAAGCCCTGGATGGCGCTGTTCACCGCCCTGACGGTGCTGTTCTGCGCCGCGCTGTGGTGGGTGAAGCCGGACCCGTCCTACGCCCTATTCGCGCTGGTCTGCGTGGTGATCGGGACCGTCGCCTTCGAACTGGCGAACGTCTTCTACAACGCCAGCCTGACCGCGCTGGCCCCACCGGCGATGATCGGGCGCCTGTCGGGCTGGGGCTGGGGCATCGGCTATTTCGGCGGGCTGGTCTGCCTCGTCGTGGCCCTGTTCGTCTTCGTGAAATCGCCGGCCCCGCTGTTCGGGCTGCTCGGCACGGCGGAGCAGGCGCCGGTGCGCGCCACGGCGCTGCTGGCCGCCGTCTGGTACGCGCTGTTCGCCCTGCCCTTCTTCCTGTGGGTACCGGACGAGCCGCCGACCGGCCTCGGCATCGGGCAGGCCGCGCGCGAGGGCGTCGCCACGCTGCGCCGGACCCTGGCGGAGGCGCGCCGGCACCGCAACCTCGTCCGCTTCCTGGTCGCCAGTGCCTTCTACCGCGACGCCATCAACACCATCACCGCCTTCGGCGGCATCTTCGCGGCCAACGCCTTCGGCATGACCTTCGAGGAGATCGTCACCTTCGCCATCGCGCTGAACGTCGTGGCCGGCATCGGGGCCATCGGCTTCGCCTGGGTGGACGACCGCGCCGGCGCCAAGCCGACCATCCTCATCAGTCTGGTGGGCCTGATCGCCTTCGGCGTGCCGCTGCTGATGGCGACGGAGAAGCTGTGGTTCTGGGTGCTGGCGCTGGGGCTCGGCACCTTCTTCGGGCCGGCGCAGGCGGCGGGGCGGTCGCTGATGGCCCGGCTGGCGCCGCCGGGCATGGCGGGGGAGATGTTCGGGCTCTACAGCCTGACCGGCCGCATGGTCGGCTTCATCGGCCCGCTGGCCTTCGGACTGGCAACCTCCGCCTTCGCCAGCCAGCGCGCCGGCATGGCGAGCGTTGTGGCTTTCTTCGTGATCGGATTTGGGCTTATGCTGACGGTGAGGGAACCGGCCCAACCGTCACCGTCCGGGCTTCGGCAGTCCGCCGCAGCCTGATCACAAATTCAAGAGGCCGAACCTGCGACCTTCCCTTTTGCTGCGCTGCACAATAATGTCGGCGCGGAGGGTGGAACGGACATGCTGCACATCAAGGACATCGAGGCCTTCGCGCACATCAACGAGGCGCTGGCCCGCGACCCCGTCAAGACCCGCGAGGAGTCCGACGGCTCCCGCCATCATCCGGCGGTGCATCCGGCGCTGCTGGTGGCCATGGCCGCGACCGGCCGCCTGAAACCCGGCGAGGACGGCAATGGGGAGCCCGGGGAGCGCCACCACCCGGCGAGCCTTGCCGGCATGATGGCGCGGATGTTCATGGGGCGGCGGTAGAGGGCAGAGGCGCGTTGCCCCCTCCCCGACCCTCCCCCGCTTCGCGGGAGAGGGAGTTTAGGGGAAAGCGGCGGCAGTCCCCTCCCCTGCGAAGCGGGGGAGGGTTAGGGAGGGGGCAATGCGCTCCCCCTCCCCTTCGCGCTCAGTGCCGGAAGTGCCGCATCCCGGTGAGGACCATCGCCAGCCCCTTCTCATCCGCAGCGGCGATGACCTCGTTGTCGCGGATCGAGCCGCCGGGCTGGATCACGGCGGTCACCCCCGCCTCGGCAGCGGCCAGAAGACCGTCCGCGAAGGGGAAGAAGGCGTCCGACGCGACGACCGAGCCCTTGGTCAGCGGCTCAGACAGGCCGGCGGCCTTGGCGGCCTCGCCCGACTTGATGGCGGCGATGCGCGCGCTGTCCACGCGGCTCATCTGACCGGCGCCCACGCCGACCGTAGCACCATTCTTGGCGTAGACGATGGCGTTCGACTTCACATGCTTGGCGACGCGGAAGGCGAACAGCAGATCGGCCAGTTCCTGCTCCGTCGGGGCGCGCTTGGTGACGACCTTCAGCTCCGCCGGATTCACGCGGCCGTTGTCGCGGTTCTGGAGGAGGAAGCCGCCCGCCAGATGCTTGATCATCATGCCCGGCTCGGCCGGGTTCGGCACGTCCTTGGTCAGCAGGACGCGCAGGTTCTTCTTGGTGGCGAGCAGCGCGCGGGCCGCGTCGTCGGCGTCCGGAGCGATCACCACCTCGGCGAACAGCTTGGAGATCTCCTCCGCCGTGGCGGCGTCCAGCGAGCGGTTGACGGCGATGATGCCGCCGAAGGCGCTGACCGGGTCGCACAGCAGTGCGGCCTTGTACGCGTCCAGCAGATTGGCGCCCTGGGCCACGCCGCAGGGGTTGGCGTGCTTGATGATGGCGACGGCCGGCTGCTCGAACTCGGCGACCAGCTCGAAGGCGGCGTCGGTGTCGTTCAGGTTGTTGTAGGACAGCTCCTTGCCCTGAAGCTGGATGGCCGTCGCCACGCCCGGACGCTGCTCGCCCGTCACGTAGAAGGCCGCCTGCTGGTGCGGGTTCTCGCCGTAGCGGAGCGTCTGGCTGAGCTTGCCCGACAGCGTGGTGCGCGGCGGGAAGGTCTCGCCCAGCTGGCCGGCCAGCCAGGTGGAGATGGCAGCGTCGTACGCGGCCGTACGCGCGTACGCGCGCTGGGCAAGCGTACGGCGCAGCTTCAGCGTGACGGCGCCGTCGTGGGTCGCCAGCTCGTCCAGGACCGCCTCATAGTCTTCCGGGTCGGTGACCACGGTGACGAAGTCGTGGTTCTTGGCGGCGGCGCGGATCATCGCCGGCCCGCCGATGTCGATGTTCTCCACGCAGTCGTCGTAGTTCGCACCCTTCGCGACCGTCGCCTCGAACGGGTACAGGTTCACGACCACCAGATCGATCGGCGGGATGTCGTGGGTCTTCATGGCGTCCGCGTGGATGTCGCGGCGGGCCAGGATGCCGCCGTGCACGCGCGGGTGCAGCGTCTTCACGCGGCCGTCCATGATCTCCGGGAAGCCGGTGTGATCGGAGACCTCCTTGACGGGCACGCCGGCCTCGGCCAGACGCTGCGCCGAACCGCCGGTGGACAGGATCTCCACACCCTTGGCCGCCAGCGCCTGACCCAGCGCGACGAGGCCCGTCTTGTCGGACACGGAGATCAGCGCGCGCGTGATGCGGACGAGATCGGGGGCGGGCGAATGGGCGGTCTTCGGCGGGCTCATCGGGGCATCCTGGTCTGACATTGAACCGTTCGCGGCGAACGGCGAAAGACGGAGGATAAGCCAAAACGCCTCCGCTTCGCCGTCCCTGCGAAGGCGCATCGGCGCTGACTTCCGTCGGCGGCCCCGTTCACGACCGAAAACCACCTTTTCCCGACGTCATCCCCGCGAAGGCGGGGATCCAGAAAACTCCGCGCATCGGTGCTGCGACGGCCTGGATTCCCGCCTTCGCGGGAATGACGATGAAAGGAGGTCGGTGCCTCGGTTAGCCGTTCAACTCCAAAAGTCAGCGCCCATGCGCCTTCGCGGGATGACGAAGCGGGGGAAAACGTTCAAAGACTTTCCCTATGGCCCGGTCGCCGCGGATGCGCGCGATTTACGCCCCCTTGCGCTCGCGGCGCAAGGCCCATTTCACGGTGATGCCCTCAGGACCGCTATGCCCGGAGATGGCGATCTGGGTCGTGCGGCGCGGCTCGTCGCCGTTGCCCAGATAGATGCTTTCCTCCAGCTCCACATGGCCGCCCGTGGCGCGCAGGCGCCAGCCGGCCCCACTGTGCAGGCGCAGCAGCACCTGGCTGCCGCCCTGGATCAGCGACGCCTGCACCGACGGGTGCAGGTGGAAGCGGATGGTGAAGGGCTGCCCGTCCGGCGTGGAGCCGATGACCGGCTCCAGCGTGTCCTCGCCGCGCAGATCCTCGCCGTTCTCGGCCAGATAGACGCGCCGGCGGTGCAGGAAGCCGAAGTTGCGGCTGTAGCCGTTGTGCGTGGCGACGACCAGAACGGCGCCGTCCGATTCCTGCCGCTCGCACCCGACGTGCGAGGGCCGGCGGCCGAGCCCGCCCCCGTCCAGCACTTCCGAGGAGTTGGTTTCGGCCATCACCACGGTGGAATGGGCGGCCGTGCCGGCCAGCGCCGCGCGCCAGGGGCCGGTCTTCACCGGGTGGGCGCCGCAGTTGACGATCAGCCGCTCCTTCCCGACGGAGACCTCCATCGACAGGGTGCCGGCGTGGGCGGTGGCGTCCAGGCCGCTGACCGGCGGCACGCCGCTGTCCAGCAGGACCATGGTGCGGCCGGCGATCAGCCGTTCGAACCCGGTGTGCGGCGCGCTCTTCAGCGGGCGGCCGCGGGCGTCGGCCTGGGCCAGCACCGTGTCGACCAGCGCCGTGTCCTCCTCCCGCCCGCCGTTGAACAGGGCGAGGCCGCCGTCGCCGTGCCGGAAGAAGCGCAGGGCCGGCGTCATGCGGTCGATGGCGTGCTGCAACGCCTCCGGAATGTCCACGCGGGCGGCGCGCAGCACGGCACGCACGTCGATCAGGTCGCGCAGCACGCGCAGCTGCACGGACGGGCAGCGCTCCACATGGCCGCCGTCGGGCAGGATCTGGCGCGGCAGCTCCCGCTCCAGCAGGCGCAGGGCGTCGATGCCCGTGCGTTCGTTCTCCGGCAGGCAGAAGCCGCCGTAGACGAGGCCCTTCACGGCGGTGACCAGCGCCTTGCCGTCCAGCGCGCCGGGCACGACGCGGGTCAGGTGGCGGACCTGCCGGGCGAGGCTGTCGAAGATGCGGGCGCGGAACTCGTCGTCGGCCGACGCGCAATAGAAATCGTGCAGGCCGATCCAGGTGGCGATGCGCGCGCCCAGCACCTCCGGCGCCCAGGTCTGCGCGTTCCACTTGCCGTTATGGTCCAGCCAGGACAGCACCAGCGCGCGGGCGCGCCGACGGGCCGCGTCGCCGCCGACCGCGCGCAGGTCGCGCATCCACTCGAACCCGTGCAGCGCGTCCAGCCAGGCGGGGTTGCCGGCCCGCCAGCTCGGCACGCCCTGCGGGTCGATGGCGACCGCCTGCCCGGCCAGCCGGACCATGCCGGCCAGCAGGGCGGAGCCTTCGGTGGCGTCGCCCGGCCAGGGGTCCGGCGGCACGATGGCGAGCGCGGTCGGCGACCGGCCGCCGAGCGTCAGCTTGTAGATCGGGTTGCCGAAGGCGATCTGGGCAACGCCCTCCCGCAGCCGGCCCATTTTTCCGCGCGCGCTGCCGCTCATCGGCTCACCCCGCCTTGCGTTGGGGAAAGCCGAGCGACACGACGGTTCGGGGGGTCGGGCGATCGGGGAGGTGCATCCTTGTGTGGTATCAAATTCGCCTCGACCGCCGCAAGCCGGTGGTAATCTATTCGGGCAACCGTCTCAGCCTTGCCACAAAGAACCCGTCGATGCCGCCGAGCTCCCCGAGCATGCCGGGCAGGGACCGTACCTCACCGCGCTCGTTGATCAATTCGGCCATTCCGCCAAGCTCGCCCGGCTCGATGGGCAGCCGCTCCACGCGGGGGTCGCGGGTCAGGATGCGGTCGATCTGCGCCTCGCCCTCCTCCGGCTGGATGGAGCAGGTGCAGTAGATCAGCGTCCCGCCGGGCTTCACCAGATCGACGGCGTGGGCCAGCAGGCGGTTCTGCGCCTTGGCCAGCTTGGCGATGTCCTCCGGCGTCTTGACGCGCAGGATGTCCGGGTGCCGGCGGATCGCCCCGGTGGCGGAGCAGGGCGCGTCCAGCAGCACGGCGTCGGCAGGCTGGTCCGGCTGCCACGTCGCCACGTCGGCGGCCAGGATCTCGGCGGCGGAAAGGTTCAGGCGCGCAAGGTTCTCCCGCACCCGCTCCAGCCGCTTGGCGGAGCGGTCCACCGCGACCACCTCGGCCCCTTGGGCGAGAAGCTGCGCTGTTTTGCCGCCGGGGGCGGCGCACAGGTCATAGACGCGCTTGCCCGCCAGATCGCCGAACAGCTTGGCTGGCAGCGAGGCGGCAAGATCCTGCACCCACCACGCGCCCTCGGCGAAGCCCGGCAGGTCGGTGATGGCGCCGGCGGTGGCGCGGCGCAGCGTGCCGGTGGGCAGCGGCGTGGCCTCCAGCCGCTCCGCCCAGGCGGCCGGGTCCTGCTTGACGGTGAGGTCCAGCGGGGCCTCGTGCAGGTGGGCCTCCACGATGCCGCGGGTGCGGGCGATGCCGTAGGCGTGCCGCCACGACAGCCACAGCCAGTCCGGCGTGTTCAGGCGCCCGGCGTCCTGCTTGGCGACCAGCTCCGCGCCTTCGCGCCCGATGCGGCGCAGCACGGCGTTGATCAGGCCCTTGTAGGGCTCCGCCCCGCGCGCGGCGGCCAGCGCCACCGCCGTGTCCACGGCGGCGTGCGCCGGCGTGCCGAGGAAGACGAGCTGCGCCGCCCCCAGCCGCAGGATGTCGTGCACGGCGGCCTTGGGCAGGCCCGGCTTGGCGAGGCTGCCCTGGATCAGCTCGTCGATCTGGCCCAGGCGGCGCAGCACCGTAGCGACCAGCATGCGGACGAAGCCACGGTCGCGCGGTTCGAGGCCCCGCAGGTCCGGGTGCGCGTCGAACGCGTCGTCGAAGGGGATGGACTTGCGCAGGACATCGCGCAGAAGGTCGAGCGCGGCGGAGCGCGCGGCGAGAGTAGCGTCGGACATACCGCTGGATTTAGCGCGCCGGACGGCGGGTGTCGAGTGATACGGGCGACAGGCTGTTCAGGGCGCCGACATAAGCCCCTCGCCCGCCTCCGGCGGGAGAGGGAGGGGCCCGCGCCGAAGGTGCGGGAGGGTGAGGGCAAGGTTTTCCCGAAAATCCAGACTAGGCAAGCGCAGGATTCTCGATGAAACCTTGCCCTCACCCTTCCCATGGCTGCGCCATGGGCCCCTTCCCTCTCCCAGCGGGGCTGGGCGAGGGAGGGTAGGTCAGCGCCTCGCCACCCATGCGTCGTAGGTGGGATGCGGGCCGACGTCCTCGACGAACAGGCAGGGCGCCCCTTTTGCCTCGCCGCGCCGCAGGATGAAGCGGTTCGCGTTGCCGGCGCTCATGGCCCAGAGGACGCCGCCGTGCCCCTCCATCGGGTGCAGGGCGAGTTCCGCGGGCGTCGGGTCCTCGTCGCCCAGCCGCTTCAGGCGGCGGTCGGCCCGCACGCGGTCCTCCACCGGCAGGTTGCGCGCGGCCCGGGCGTCGTAGCGGTCGCTCTTCACATAGCGCGTGACGCTGCCGTGGATCGGGCTGGACGGCACGCCGGGGTCGGCCAGCGCGCGCAGGGCCATCAGCGCCCAGCGCGCGTCGCGGCAGGCGGCGAGTGCGTGCCGGTGCACCACGCGCGCGTGCTCCCCCAGCGCGTGGAATCGGGGCATCAGGTCGCGCTTGCGGAAGGCGACCTCCATCATGAAACGCTCGATGGCCTTGTCCGCCTCGGCGGCGCCGGCCGGGATGGTCCGGCTTTCCCAGGCCAGCAGCGACTCGATGCGCCGGTCGTGGGCCGCGGCCTCCACCGGCTGCCCGGCCTCCGCGCGCAACTGGACCAGCGCCGCCTCGGCGCGCCGTTCCGCCTCCTCGATGCAGCGGAGCACATCCGCACGGTCGGCGGCGGGCGGCAGGGCCAGCCAAGCCGGGCTGAACAGGGAAATGGGCTGGGGCGGGGTCACAGCGTCTCGTCGAAGGCGGCCTGAAGCGTCCGGCTCATCGGTTGCCGGCGGACCATCTCATACGCCGCCTCCCCGTCCGTGCGCCAGCGGTCGCTGCGGACGTAGTCCTCGCAGCCGTCCAGGAAGTCCGCGTCGCGGTCGAAGACGAGCGCGGATTCCAGGTAGCCGTCGGGATCCTCCGCCGCGTCGGACAGGCAGCGCAGGCGGTTGTTCGACAGGTAGACGACGCGCTGCGGGCTGACGTGCGTGGAGTGGTTGATGTTCAGGTTGGCCTTCGCCATGCCGATGAGCGAGTTGCGCACGAGGCTGGCCGGCGATTCCTGAGCGCCCGTCAGCGCCCGAACCGCCAGCCCGCGCGCGGCGAGCCCCTGGAGCAGCCGTTCGCGCCGGGGCCGCCCCTGCACGTCGCCGAAGAAGAACAGGTCGATGGGCCGCTCCGCGCAGAGCCGCACATCCTCCGCCTTTTCGTGGAAGCCGTATTTCGTGTAGACCGCCCGCCCGCCGAGCGCCCGGTAGGGCTCCACATCCTGGTGGAACAGGCAGAGGATGCAGCGGGCCTCGCGCACGAAGCGCAGGAAGTCCGCGCTGTCCCCCGCCGGCTCGTCCTGGCGGTGGTGGGCGTAGCCCTCGAACGTCTCGATGCCGATGAAGCCGTAGGGAACGCGCCGCTCGGCGATGAACGCCAGCAACTCGCGGGAGCGGAAGGCCATCGGCGGCAGGAACAGGTTCAGCGCCGCCGGCTCCACGCCGTTGGCCGACACCTGCACCGTATGGCCCAGGTCCACCAGCGCGTGGTGGAACAGCGCGATGGTGTTGGCGTACATGTTGAACTGCTGGCCGACCAGCGACAGGTTGATGTGCACGGGCGTCCCTCCCCCCCGTCGCATGAAACACACCCCGGCGCCGGGGAATTCCCTCTCCCCTCCGGGGAGAGGGTTAGGGTGAGGGGGTTGCGCTTTTGCCGAACGCTGCGCCACGCGCAACCCCCTCACCGGCCCTCCGGGCCACCCTCTCCCCGCTTTCGGCGGACCAAAGGTCCGCCTGTCGCGTCAGCGCAAACTTCGTTTGCGCGTGAGCAGAGGGGAGAGGGCTGAACGCGCCAAATGCGATTGTCCTGGGCTGCGGGGCCGGTTCAGCCGTCCGCGCGCATGCGGGCGACGATCTCCTCCAACACCTGATCGGCCTTGTCGTTGTCCACCTGGCAGGTGCCGGCGGCCTGATGCCCGCCGCCGCCGTACTGGAGCATCAGCGGGCCGATGTCGGTCTTGGAGCTGCGGTTGATGATCGACTTGCCGCAGGCCAGCACGGTGTTCTGCTGCTTCAGGCCCCAGAGGACGTGGATCGACACGTTGGCCTCCGGATACATGGCGTAGATCATGAAGCGGTTGCCGGCGTAGATGATCTCCTCCTTGCGCAGGTCGATCACCACCACGTTGCCGCGGATGGTGCTGCACCGGGCGAGCTGGTCGGAGAATTTCGGCTCATGCTCGAAATACAGATCCACGCGCTCCTTCACGTCGGGGAGTTCGAGGATCTCGGCGATGCTGTGGTTCCGGCAATAGTCGATCAGCTCCATCATCAGCTGATAGTTGGAAATCCGGAAGTCGCGGAAGCGGCCGAGCCCCGTACGGGCGTCCATGATGAAGTTCAGCAGGGTCCAGCCCTGCGGCTTCAGGATGTCCTTGATGGTGTACTGGGCGGAGTCGGCCTGATCGACGGCCTCCATCATCTCCTCGGAGATGCCGGGGAAGCGCTCCTTCCCGCCGTAGTAGTTGTAGACGACGCGCGCGGCCGAGGGGGCGTCGGCCTCGATGATGTGGTTGTCCTGCTTGCCGACGCGGATCGTCTCCGACAGGTGGTGGTCGAAGGCCAGATGGACGCCGGGGACGTAGGGCAGGTTGGTGGTGATGTCGCGGCTGGAGATCTCCACCTTGCCGTCCTGCATGTCCTTCGGATGCACGAACTTGATCTCGTCCAGGATGCCCAGCTCCTTCAGGAGCACGGCGCAGACCAGCCCGTCGAAATCGGACCGGGTGACGAGACGGTACTTCGTGACCTCGGACATGCTATCCCCCTGACTGCCGCGCGAACTGACTGGCCCTCGAATTTGGGCAGCGGGAAGGTAGTCCGACACCCTGCGAATCGCAATCCTTATCGGGCTTCGCTCAGCCCCATGGCCCGCGCGAGGCGACCGAAGCGCCAGCCATCTCGCGCAGCCGGCGAACCCGCTCCGCCATGTCCGGGTGGGTGGAGAACAGGCTGTCGACGCCGCGCCCGTGCAGCGGGTTGGCGATGAACAGGTGGGCCGTCGCCGGGTTGGCCTCCGCCTGCATGTTGGGGATCTGGTGGGCGTAATTGTGGATGTTGGTCAGCGCGTCGGCCAGCCATAGCGGACGGCCGCAGATCTCCGCGCCGATGCGGTCGGCCTCGTACTCGCGGGTGCGGCTGATGGCCATCTGCACGACCATGGCGGCGACGGGCGCGAGGATGGCGATGAGGATGCCGCCGATCATGCCCAGCGGGCTGCCGCCCTGCCCCTCCTCCTCGCTGGAAGACGACCCGCCGAAGAACATGCCGAAGTTGGCGATCATGGAGATGGCGCCGGCGATGGTCGCGGTGATCGTCATGATCAGCGTGTCGCGGTTCTTCACATGGGCCAGTTCGTGCGCCATCACGCCGGCGATCTCCTCCGGGGACAGCATGCGCAGCAGGCCGGTGGTGGCGGCGACCGCCGCGTGCTCCGGGTCGCGGCCGGTGGCGAAGGCGTTGGGCTGCTCGCTTTCGATGATGAAGACGCGCGGCATGGGCAGGCCGGCCCGCTCTGACAGGCGCTGGACGATGCCGTGGAACTCGGGCGCGGTGTAGCCGTCCACCTCCCGCGCGCCGTACATGGACAGCACCATGTCACCGGAGTTCCAGTAGCTGAACAGGTTCATGCCGAGCGCCATCAGGAAGGCGATCATCATGCCGCCCTTGCCGCCGAGCAGATAGCCGATACCCATGAACAGGGCCGTCAGGCCGGCAAGAAGG
Organism: Azospirillum mesophilum; assembly: GCF_053470405.2. Taxonomy (NCBI): domain Bacteria; kingdom Pseudomonadati; phylum Pseudomonadota; class Alphaproteobacteria; order Rhodospirillales; family Azospirillaceae; genus Azospirillum; species Azospirillum mesophilum. The sequence continues at coordinate 40,435 of NZ_JBPXMQ020000001.1, read as the reverse complement.
ACGGTGGTCTTCACATAGCTGGTCATGGTCGGGCTGATCCGGTCGTCTGGGCCTGGGAGTGGATACGCACCTTCGGGGTACGCCGGCGGGACTTCCCGCGACGCATCGGGGGTGATATGGGCTTGTGGGAAGGCTCCGTTCAAGATGGTTTCCCACCGCACCCACCCCATATGACGGCCATGACCGACAAGACCCTCCCCCCGGACGAAGACGACGTGAAATCCGCCGAGCCCCTTTCCCCCGCCGCCGACCCGGCGCAGGAGGACGGCGAAGCGACCATCAAAGGACCCGAGCAGAAGCCCGGCGAGATCGGCGGCCCCAAAGGGCCTGAGCCGACCCGCTATGGCGATTGGGAGTTCAAGGGCCGTTGCTCCGACTTCTAATCAGCACACAATAGGATGTATTCCCTGCATCTCATGATTTATGGCATGAATACATATGGATGCAGGATACAATCCCTAAGTCGTGCTTGATATGTTCCTATTCGCGCGGTAATCTCGCGGTGTCACCGGGCCACAGGCCCACCGCGAGAGGGACCGCGCATGCACGCCGATCCACGAGGGACCCGCATCCCTTTGGCCCGCTTCCCTGTGGTGGGCCTTCTGTTCGGTGCCGCCTTGGCCGGACTCGCGGAACCGTCCGCCGCCGCGCCGCCCCTGCTTCCCGGCCCGATCCCGGCGGAGGTGCTGGAGGTGGTGGACGGCGACACCCTCACCGTGCGCGCCACCATCTGGCTGGGTCAGGTGGTGGAGACCAACGTGCGGGTGGACGGGATCGACGCGCCGGAGATGCGCGCCCGCTGCCCCCGCGAAAAGGAACTGGCGGAGGCCGCCCGCGACATGGCGCGCAAGCTGATCGGTCCCAGCCTGATCAGCCTGATGGACGTCCAGCCGGACAAGTACGGCGGCCGCGTGCGCGCCCGCGTCCTGACCGCGGGCGGCGCCGACCTGTCGGACTCCATGATCAAGGCCGGCCTCGCCCGCCCCTACCACGGCGAACACCGCCAGCCCTGGTGCGACGGGGCGGGGGTGGGGTAACACCCGCCGTCACCGGCAGCGGTCCAGTTCCACCTTGTCGTGGGAGCAGACGACCCGCACTTCCCCGCCATGCACGCGCACCAGCCCGCGCAGGCGGTCCTGATTGGACAGGCGGGCGACGCGGTCGACCTGCATCATGCGCTGATAGGCGCTCATGCCCGGCGGGCAGTGGGGGTGGTTCACGTCCATCTCGCCGTGGTGGAAATAGGCGTCGCCGGCCAGCAGAAACCAGCCGCCCTCCCCCCGCCGTCCGTTCCCCTGCACCGCCACCCCGCAATGGCCCCAGGTGTGGCCGATCAGCGGCACCATCAGGATTTCCGGCGGCATGCCCTTCAGGTCGCGCACCGCCTCGAAGCCGTACCAGGGCTCGCCGCCCGGTTCGTAGGCCTGCCAGTTCACCGCCTCGTCCCACTGGGCCGGGCGGTAGCGCTGCGAGGCGATGAAACCTTCCCGCTGCGCCCGCGCCGCCTCCAGCTCGCGGCCATAGACATGCACCGTGGCGTTGGGGAAATCCTCGATCCCGCCGGCGTGGTCGAAGTCGAGGTGTGTCACAACGATGTGTCGCACATCGGAGGCCTGGAAGCCCAGCCGCTCCACCGCCCGCAGGGCCGTGTCCTCCTCGCGCAGCTGGATGCGGTTCAGGCGGAGGAAGATGGGGCTGAGCCGCGGTCGCGGCTGGCGCACGTCGCGCAACCCGAAGCCCGTGTCCACCAGCACGAGCCCCTGCTCGGTCTCGACCAGCAGGCAATGGCAGACAAGATGCGCGGTCAAACCGGCGCTGTACCCGTCGAACAGGCGCCCGCCGACCGGGCACATGGTGCCGCAATTCAGGTGATGGATCCGCATCGCCGCCGCTCCCGGGGGGTCGGCGACACAACAGGACCGCAACACGGCCGTTCCAACACAACATCGGGGCCAAAACGAAACCGGGGGCCGTGAAGGCCCCCGGTCCGCAACACAAGCGATGAACGCCGCCGATCAGGCGTTGTTCATGCGGTTCTCGATCAGGTCGGTGACGACCGTCGGATCCGCGAGCGTCGAGGTGTCGCCCAGGGCGTCGTGCTCGTTCGCGGCGATCTTGCGCAGGATGCGGCGCATGATCTTGCCCGAACGGGTCTTCGGCAGGCCCGGAGCCCACTGGATCAGGTCGGGCGAGGCGATCGGGCCGATTTCCTTGCGGACCCAGTTCACCAGCTCCTTGCGCAGCTCTTCCGACGGCACTTCGCCGGCGTTGAGCGTGACGTAGGCGTAGATGCCCTGGCCCTTCAGGTCGTGCGGATAGCCCACGACGGCGGCCTCGGCCACCTTCGGGTGGGCGACCAGCGCGCTTTCGACCTCGGCCGTGCCCATGCGGTGGCCGGACACGTTGATCACGTCGTCCACGCGGCCGGTGATCCAGTAGTAGCCGTCGGCGTCGCGGCGGCAGCCGTCACCGGTGAAGTAGTAGCCGGTGAAGGTCGAGAAGTAGGTCTGGACGAAGCGCTCGTGGTCGCCGAACACCGTGCGCATCTGGCCCGGCCAGCTGTCGGCGATGCACAGGTTGCCTTCGGTCTCGCCTTCCAGCTCCTTGCCGTCGTTGTCCACGACGACCGGCTTCACGCCGAAGAAGGGCTTGGTCGCCGAACCCGGCTTCTGGCCGATGGCGCCCGGCAGCGGGGTGATCAGGATGCCGCCGGTCTCGGTCTGCCACCAGGTGTCGACGATCGGGCAGCGGCCGTCGCCCACCACGTTGTAGTACCAGAGCCACGCCTCGGGGTTGATGGGCTCGCCCACCGAACCGAGGATGCGCAAGGACGCGCGGGAGGTCTTCTTCACCGGACCCTCACCCTCGCGCATCAGCGAGCGGATGGCGGTCGGGGCGGTGTAGAAGATGTTGACCTTGTGCTTGTCGACCACCTGCCAGAAGCGGGAGACGTCCGGATAGGTCGGGACGCCTTCGAACATCAGCGTGGTGGCGCCGTTGGCGAGCGGGCCGTAGACGATGTAGCTGTGGCCGGTGACCCAGCCCACGTCGGCCGTGCACCAGTAGACGTCGCCGTCCTTGTAGTCGAAGACGTACTGGTGCGTCATCGACGCGTAGACCAGATAGCCGCCGGTGGTGTGCAGCACGCCCTTCGGCTTGCCGGTCGAGCCCGAGGTGTAGAGGATGAACAGCGGGTCTTCCGCGCTCATCTCCTCCGGCGGGCAGTCGGCGGAAACCGTCTCCATCTCCTCGTGGTACCAGAGGTCGCGGCCCTCGGTCCAGGCGACGTCGCCGCCGGTGTGCTTGACGACCAGCACGTTCTTGACGCTCGGCGCGCCGGACACGGCCTTGTCGCAGTTGGCCTTCAGCGGAACCTTGCGGCCGCCGCGCAGACCCTCGTCCGAGGTGATGATGAAGTGGCTGTCGCAGTCGACGATGCGGTCCTTCAGGCTGTCCGGCGAGAAGCCGCCGAACACGATGGAATGGATCGCACCGACGCGCGCGCAGGCCAGCATCGCGTAGGCGGCCTCGGGGATCATCGGCAGGTAGATGGTGACGCGGTCGCCCTTCTTGACGCCGTTCTTCTTCAGAACGTTGGCGAGGCGGCAGACCTTCTCGTGCAGTTCCTTGTAGGTGATGTTCTTGGAAACCGACGGGTCGTCGCCCTCGAAGATGATGGCGGTCTGGTCGCCGCGCGTGGCCAGATGGCGGTCGACGCAGTTGGCCGAAACGTTCAGCGTGCCGTCATAGAACCAGCGGATGTGCACGTCGCCGGTGTAGCTGACGTCCTTCACCTTGCTGTAGGGCTTGATCCAGTCGACGCGCTTGCCGTGCTCGCCCCAGAAAGCCTCCGGATCCTTGATCGACTGCTCGTACATGCGGGCGTAGGCCGCCTCGTCGACATGGGCGGTCTTGGCGATTTCCGGCTTAACAGGAAAAAATGAATTGTCGGACATTGGCTCGCGATTCCCCCGTAGTGCTTCTGGTTGCGCCCTGTAAGGGCTTTGAGGTTGGCTTCAGGCCACCCCGTGTTGAGGGGCATTATCCACACAAGTCCCCGTCTCCACAAGCAGAACGGCCGTTTGTGCACCCATCCGAAGGGCTTTGCGCACCCTACTTTGGTGCGATGCAGCGACCGGTTCTTTAACTGGGGGAATGGAGGGACGTACGCCTACCAGCGACTATTTGTCGCACATGCTGGGCGCATGGCACGGATGCAAAGGGGCACGCCCACGGGCGCTTAACCGCGCCTTAACCAGAACATTCTAGGGTACCGGCCATCCGCCGGACGAACAGCGGCGGGACACAATGGGGCGAGCGACATGGCCAGCACCACCAACGCGGACGGCACGTCCGGCGGCACTGATCTCGCCGGCCATCTGACCCGGATCTGCGACCGCACCAACCTGATGGTGCTCGACGCCACGCTGAACGCGCTTCCGAAGGACGGCGCCCTCCAGCCCGGCGGCTTCGCCGACGCGGCGGCGGAGGTGCGGGCGCTGGCCCGCCGCATGCTTCAGACCACCCAGGACTTCCAGGCGACCATCTGCGAAGCGGCGGAATAAGCGCCCGCGTTTTTAAGCCTCGATGCCCGCCAGGGCGCAGACGTGCGCCCATTCCTCGTCGGTCACCGGGCAGACCGACAGGCGCGACTGGCGCACCAGCGCCATGCCCTGGAGCAGCGGGTCGGTCTTCATCGTCTTCAACGTGACGGGCGTCTTTACGGGCATCAGCGCCCGCACGTCCACCATGCCGAAGCGGCCCGCCGGATCGCTCGGGTCCGGGTAGTATTCCCGCACGATCTCGACCACGCCGACCACCTCCAGTCCTTCGTTGGAATGGTAGAAGAAGGCGCGGTCGCCGATCTTCATGGCCTTCAGGTTGTTCGAGGCCTGATGGTTGCGCACGCCGTCCCAGTGGGTGGTGCCGTCGGCGACCATGCGGTCCCACGAGTACTTGAAGGGCTCCGACTTCAGAAGCCAGCGGGCCATCGCCGTCCGCTCCCCGCTCAGGCCTTCGGGTAGACCCGGCGCCAGGCCCGGATCTCGACGTTCTGGAACAGGCCGGCCTTGGCGTAGGGGTCGTTGGCGGCGAACTCCTTCGCGGCGGCCTCGTCGGCGCACTCCACGATCAGCAGGCTGCCGACCATGCCCTGTCCGTCGTCGGACAGCAGAGGGCCGGCCACGAAGATGCGGTCGGCGTTCGATTCCAGATAGGCCAGATGGGCGGCGCGGTTGTCCGCGCGGACCTGGGCGGCGCCGGCCTTGTCGGTGCAATGGAACATGTAGAGCATGTTGGGGATCCTCCCGTTTCGCGGGGTCGGAGCCTAGCGCAGCGGCGCGCCGCAGGAAAGCCGCAGCGATGTTCGGGGAAGCGACGCGCCGCCCTCCCTCACACGGCCGCGGCGGGCTGCGCGAGGTGCCGGAGGTGCGCGTAGCCCGCCGCCCGCGCGCAGTCGGCCAGACGCCAGACGTTTCCGTTCGCGCCCCAATGCCCGTCCGCCACCTCGGCCATGACGACCGAGGTCATCACCGGACGCGGGTCGGCCTCCGGCTTGGCGGCGCACACCGCCTCGTGCACCATCCGGACCGCGACGGCGCGCGCCGCATCGTCCAGGACGCCCGCCGGGCTGTTGAAGACGACCATCACCGGGATGACGCGGCCCAGCGGATCATGGCCGCCCGCGAAGAAGCATCCGGCCTTCACCTCCTCGACCACCACCCAGGCCAGGAATTCCTGGCGCGGGTCGTCGCCGATGCGCTCCGCCGCCTTCGCCGCGGCGGTGATGCCCCGGGCCAGGGCGGCGCGGTGCTCCGCGTCGAACACGCCTTCCGGCACCTTCACGATGATGTTCGGCATGCGCGTCACTCCTCTGCGGTCGATGTTGCGGTGGTTGCTGTTGCGCGGATTGTCCGGCAGGGCCATCATCGCCGCCAGTGTCGTATTCGACATTCTTCAGGGATTTTTCGCCAATGATCGTCCCCCTATGATTACGGTGGAGCTTCTGGTGCTGTCGGGCGCCATGCCGTCGAGCGTCGCCATCACCGTCGACGTGCTGGCGACGGCCAACCGGCTGCGCGCGGCGGCCGGACGAAAGCCCGCCTTCACGATCGGCGTCTCCGGTTCCGGCGCAGCCATGGCGCGGGACTGGTGGGGCGGGGTTTTGGCGGCGGAAATCGCCAAGGCGGACGTGGTCGTCATGCCCGCGTTGGGATTGGCGACCGAAGCCGAATGCGCGGACCGTCTTCCCCGTCCCGACGCCGTGGAAGCGCAGCGGGCGTTGCTCCAAGCGCTGGAGCGCGGCGCGCTCGTCGCGACCTCCTGTTCGGGCGGATTCCTGTTTGCCGAGGCCGGGCTGCTCGCGAACCGACGCGCGACCACATCCTGGTGGCTGGCGCCGCTGTTCCGGCGTCGGTATCCGGCCGTTCAGCTCGACACCGACGCGCTCGTCGTGACGGACGGCCCGGTGATGACGGCCGGGGCGGCCATGGCGCAGATGGACCTGATGCTGGCCCTCGTGTCGCGTTTCGCCGACGCTGCCCTGGCCGACGCCTGCGCGCGCTACCTGCTGCTCGACCAGCGCCGCAGCCAGACGCGCTACATGGCCCTGGGCTTCCTGTCGGCGTCGGATCCGCAGGTCGCCAAAGCCGAACGCTGGGCGCGCGACCGGCTGGAGGAGGGTTTCTCCGTCGAGGATCTCGCCGCCGCCGCCGGGCTGTCCCCGCGCACCTTCGCGCGCCGGGTCGAGCGCGCCACCGGCCTGTCGCCGGTGCGCTTCCTGCAAAGGCTGCGCGTCGAACGCGCGGTCGAACTGATCGAAACGACGAAGCTGCCGGTGGAGGAAATCGCCCTCCGCGTTGGCTACGCCGAGCCCTCAACCCTTCGGCGGCTGCTGCGCCGCGACGGAGGCGAAAACCCGCGCCGCCTGCGCGCCACCGCGGCGAAGACAGAGTCGTGACGACCTCACCGGTACAGCCACCAGAAGGGCAGCCGCGCCGGTGGCGGCCGGGTTCCGGAGGAAGGCTCGCGCTCAGGCGCCCGGTCGTTTAACGGACTCCCCTCCCCGAACCGTGCCGCCCAGGCTCCGCGCGTCCAGCAGGGCGGCGGCGCGGAGTGCCAGCAGGGCGAGGGGATGCGGCGGGGGGAACATGGCACGGCCTCCGGTCGGGGAACGCGCGAAGCGTTGCACAACCCATCCGCATCTGCAACTGTTCCGCCCTGCGGCGTTCAGTCGCCCTCGCCCCGGAAGGGACGGGCCAGCAGGCCGGCGATGGTGTCGTCCAGTCCGGCGCCCCGGTTGAGGATGGCGTCCACCGCCGTGCAGATCGGCATGTCCACGCCCTTCCGGCGGGCCAGCCCGACCACCGCGGCGGCGGTGTAGACGCCCTCCGCGACGGAGCGGCGCTCCCCCAGCACCTCCTGGAGGGTGCGCCCCTGGCCCAGCGCGGCGCCCAGCGACATGTTGCGCGATTGCAGGCTGGAGCAGGTCAGCGTCAGGTCGCCCAGCCCCGACAGGCCCATCAGCGTCTCCGCCCGGCCGCCGAGCGCCAGGGCAAGGCGGGTCATCTCCGCCAGCCCGCGCGTGATCAGCGCCGCCCGCGCGTTGTCGCCCAGCTTGCGCCCCTCCACCACGCCGCAGGCGATGGCCAGCACGTTCTTCACCGCCCCGCCGATCTGGGACCCGACCACATCGTCCGACAGGTAGGGGCGGAAGGTGCGGCTGCCCAGCGCCTCTACCAGCCCCGCGCCGATGACTGCGTCGGCGCAGGCCAGCGTCACCGCCGTCGGCAGCCCGCGCGCCACCTCCGCCGCAAAGGTCGGGCCGGACAGGATGGCGAGCGGCGTGCCCGGCGGCAGGGCGGAACCCGCCGCCTCGCTCATCAGGGCGAAGCTGTCCAGTTCGATTCCCTTGGCGCAGATGACCACTGGCACGCCGGGGCGCAGATGGGATGCCAACGAACCGCAGGCGGTCCGCAGATGCTGCGCCGGGGTGACCAGCAGCACGGCGTCGCAGGCCGCCGCCTCCGCCAGATCGCCGGTCGCCCGCAGATCCGGCGGCAGGGGCACGCCGGGCAGGAAGTCGCGGTTCTCGTGCGCGCCGTTGATGGACTGGACCACCGACGGCTCCCGCGCCCACAGCAGCGCCTCGCGCCCCGCGCGCAGGGCCGCCAGCGCCAGCGCCGTGCCCCAGGCCCCGCCGCCGATCACGCCGATGCGCTGGCCGATGCGCTGGATGTTCGCCGCTGCCGCCATGGTGCCACCCTCGCCTTGCCCGAATGTTCGTGCGCCTGTTTAGGACGGCACGCGGGAGCGTCGCAACCGCCGCGTTACGCCTTCACGCCCGACCCCACGCCCGCCTTGCCGATCGCCGGCTTGGCGGTGGGGTCGAGCGGCCAGCGCGGGCGCGGGGCGAAGTTCAGCGGGTCGGTCTGGCCAAGGCGCAGCCGCTCGATTCCCGCCCAGGCGATCATCGCGGCGTTGTCGGTGCACAGCCGCAGCGGCGGCGCCACGAAGGGCATGCGCTCCTTGTCGGCCAGCGTCTGCAGGCGGGCGCGCAACGTCTTGTTGGCGGCCACGCCGCCGGCCACCACCAGGGCGCCGCCCTGCGGGTGCGCCTCCTTGAACAGGCGGATGGCGCGGGCGCAGCGGTCGGCCATCACCTCCGCCACCGTGGCCTGGAAGGCGGCGGCGAGATCGGCCTGATCGGCGGCGGAGAGCGGCTTGCCCAATTCCTTTAGCTGTTCCTCCACATGCCGCCGCACGGCGGTCTTCAGGCCGGAGAAGGAGAAGTCGCAGCCGGGACGCCCGACCATCGGGCGCGGCAGGTCGAAGCGGCCGGGGTTGGTGGCTTGCGCCGCCGCCTTCTCCACCAGCGGCCCGCCGGGGTAGCCGAGGCCCAGCAGCTTGGCCGTCTTGTCGAAGGCCTCCCCCACCGCGTCGTCGATGGTGGTGCCCAGGCGCCGGAACTTGCCCACCCCCTCCACCACCAGAAGCTGGCAATGCCCGCCGGACACCAGCAGCAGCAGGTAGGGAAAAGGCACGTCGTCGGTCAGCCGCGCGGTCAGGGCGTGGCCTTCCAGATGGTTCACCGCGACGAAGGGCAGCTTGCGCGCGGCGGCGATGGCCTTGGCGGTCATCACGCCGACGATCACCCCGCCGATCAGCCCCGGTCCGCCGGTCGCCGCCACCGCGTCGATGTCGCCCAGGCCCAGCCCGGCCTCGTCCAGAGCGCGGCGAATCAGCCCATCCAAATGTTCCAGATGGGCGCGCGCGGCGATTTCCGGCACAACGCCACCATAGGGCGTGTGGTCGTCCAGCTGCGAGAGCACCACGTCGGCGCGGATCTCCCGCGCGTCGGTGACGATGGCCGCCGCCGTCTCGTCGCAGCTCGTTTCGATTCCAAGAACGATCATGATGGCCGCCAAACTAGCCGTCTCCGGCGCTCCGGTATAGGGTTTTGGACCATGAAAGGCCTTGGCACATGAACAGGGACGTCCCCGACACCGACGCCAGCATCCACTATTACGACGGCGACTACCCCTCGCTGGAGATCGGGGAGGCGCGCGCCGAGGACGCCGCGACGCTGGCCCGCATCGGCATGCTGGGCGACGTGGCCTTTTACCGGGAACAGGCGGAACAGGCGGGCGGCCCGGTGCTGGAGATCGGCTGCGGTACTGGCCGGCTGACCATCCCGCTGGCCCGCGCCGGGCATGAGGTGTGGGCGGTGGACGTCTCCGCCGCCATGCTGGACCAGCTGCGCGCCAAGCTGGCGGCCGAACCGCCGGAGGTGCAGACCCGCGTCCACATCGTTCAGCAGGACGCCACGGCGCTCGACCTGCCGGAGCGCGGCTTTGCCCTCGTGGCGATCCCCTTCAACATGCTGATGCTGATCCCCGATCTGGCGGCGGAGCGGCAGGCGCTGGCCCGCGCGGCGGCGCATCTGGCGCCGGGGGGACGGCTGGCGCTGGACATCATGAACCCGCTGACCCTGTCGCTGGAGGCCGAGACGAAACCGTCCCCCTCCATGCCCCGGCGCAACCCGCGCACGGGCAACCGCTACATCAAGAACGCGCTCGCCGACCGGCTGGACGACCACCAGCGCCAGCGCCTGCACGGCTGGTACGACGAGCTTCTGCCCGACGGAAAGATCGCGGTCAGCGAGTTTTCCTTCATCTGGCGCATGATCTTCCGCTTCGAACTGGAACTTATGCTGGAAGGCGCCGGCTTCGCCATCGACAGCCTGTCGGGCGATTTCGAAGGCGCCCCCTGGACCGTGGACAGCCGCCGCATGGTGGTGTCGGCACAGCGGACGCCTCCGGGCGCATGACGCGCGGACTGTGACGCGCGCCTGGCGCCGGGGCGGGTCAGCCCACCCGGCGGACGGCGGCGCGCAGGTCCTTCTCCAGCCCCGTCAGGCGCGCCAGCCCGCGGCTGACCTCGTCCAGGTCGCGGCGCAGCGTGTCGGTCAGGCGCAGGTCGCGGGCCACGCCCGACACCGTCCCGGCGAGCGAGCCGCCCAGCCGGTCAAGCTCACCCAGCAGGCGCCGCTCATGGCCGGCAAGGTCCTGCTGGCCGGCGCTGAGGTCCTGGAGACGGTCGGCCAGGGCGGTGAGGAGCTGGTGTTCCGCCTCCACCTTCTGCTGCGCGTCCTGCCCGGCGAGCTGCTGGGCGATGGCCTGCTGCATGCGGTCGATGCCCTTCTGGATGACCTGGATCGCCTCGTTGGACTGGCGGGCCAGATCGCGCACCTCGTTCGCCACCACGCGGAAACCGTGGCCGTACTCCCCGGCGCGCGTCGCCTCGATGGCGGCGTTCAGCGCCAGCATGTTGGTGGCGGACATGATGCGCGTGATGGCGCTGACCGACTCCTCCAGCGCGCGGGACTCGGCGACGATCTGCTCGAACCGGGTCAGGTCGGAACCAGCCTCGGCGCGGCGGCGGTCCAGATGCTCCTGAAGGTTCGCCAGCAGCGCCTGATTGTCCGACAGGCGATGGTGCGCGTTGTCGTGGCGGCCGGCGACCTCCTGCCCGCTGTCGCGGATGAAGCCCACCACCTCCGCCACGCTGGCTTCGACACCGGCAAGCCGGTCGCGCAGGGCGGCGGTTTCCCGCTCCGCCTGCTCCAGCGCGGCGCGCAGGCGGGCGTTGGCCTGCTCCACCGCCGCCGGCACCTCGGCGATGGCGCGCTCCGCCTCGGCCGGCAGGCCCTGGGGCCGCTGGGCGAAGGACAGCCGCGCCGTGCACAGGGCGCCGAAATCGTCGAGCGGCCCGGCCACCCCGTTCTCGCGCAGCAGGCGGCGCCAGCTCTCGGAATCCCGGTGCAGGGTGGCGAAGAGGCGGTTGGCCTCCTCGGTCGTCAGGGTCTCCCCGTCGAAGGTCAGGTGCTCGTGCGGGATGAAGTTGAACAGGCTGGACACCATGGTCCGCCGCGTCTCCAGCACCCAGTACTGGACGACCATCACCGCCATGATCGTGACGATCATGCCCAGCGCCGCCGCCGGCCCCTCCGGCACGCCGAAGCGGTGGAGCGTCGCGTTCCAGAGCGGGTTCAGCGTCACCACCACGATGAACACCGGCAGGCCGATGACCAGCAGCAGCAACGCCTGCGCCTTCAAGAATCCTTTGCTGAGCATCGCGCCGTCACCGCCCTGTTCAGTGGTCATGTCGAATCCCTGCGCAATCCCGAGGACGCATCCGCCCACCACGTTCGCGCACTGTAAAACCCCAATCAGGAAAAGGTAAAGAGATCATTGCGCTCAGCCCGGCCCGCGTACAAAAGCGTGCAACTTTTGTATTAGTGTTCGCGTCGGTTCCGGGAAATGACACAGATGTTCCTGAATCGAGGTAAATTTCAATTAACCATCGCGCCCCTACCGTCGCCCGCCCAATCACGCACTCCTTCACTCGGGCAAAAGGGCATCCCATGGAATCCGCGACAAGGAAATCGGCGGCCGGCCGGGGCCTCGCCGCCGGGCTCAAGGGTCTTTACGGCACCTTCTGGCGCCACACCGCCGGATCACGCGGCCTTCTGGCCACCTTCCTGACCCTGTTGCTGCTGGCGCAGATCGTGCGCCTCGCCATCCCCTACCTGTTCGGGGAGGCGGTGAACGCCTTGCAGGCTACAGGTACGCAGGATCTGGAAACGGCCGGCTGGTACATGGCGGTGATGATGGGGGCCGCCGTGCTGGCCTGGGCGATGCATGGCCCCGGCCGGGTGATCGAGCGTTTCGTGGCGCTGCATGTGCGCGGACGCTTTTCCGACGCGCTCTACGCGAAGCTCGTCGCGCTGCCGCTGGTCTGGCACGACCGCAACCATTCCGGCGAGACGATCCAGCGCATGACTAAGGCCACGGCGGCGCTGTTCGGCTTCTCGCAACACCAGTTCATCTACCTCCAGAACCTCGTCAGCCTGATCGGCCCCATCGCCGCGCTGTTCGTCGTGTCCGCCATGACCGGGGCGGCGGCGCTGCTGGGCTACGGGGTCCTGGCGCTGCTGCTGGTCCGCTTCGACGCCGCCATGGTCCGCCTGCTGGGCGAGGAGAACCGGCGCGAGCGTCACCACGCCGCCGGCCTGTCGGATTTCGTCGGCAACATCTCCACCGTGCTGACGCTGCGCCTCCAGGCCGCGACCCGCCGCCTGCTTGGCGAGCGGCTGGACAGCCTGTTCGAGCCGATCCGCCACCACATCGTGGTGAACGAGGCCAAATGGTGCGCGGTGGACCTGCTGAACAACGCGCTGCGCTGTGGGCTGGTCGTGCTCTACGCGTGGCTGGCGTGGCGGCAGGGCGGGGTCGTGCCGCTGGGCACGGCTGTGATGGTGCACCAGTACGCGCAGCAGATCGGCACCGTGGTCGGCTCCATGGCGACGCACTGGCAGGATCTCGTCCGCCATCAGGCCGACGTGGCCGGGGCCGAGGCGATCCTGACCGCCGAGCCGCGCGCCGGGGCCGCCGCGACCGTGCCGGACGGTTGGCAAAGCATCCGCGTGGAGGGCCTAAGCTTCCGCCATGCCGAGCGCCCCGGCGAACGGCGCCCCCGCCCGGCGCTGGACGGCGTGTCGCTGGACCTGACGCGTGGCCGGCGCATCGCGGTGATCGGGGAGAGCGGGTCGGGCAAGAGCACCCTGCTGCGCGTGCTGGCCGGGCTCTACACCGCCGACGCGGTGTCCCTGGCGGTGGACGGCACCACGCGGCCGGACCTGCGCGACCTGTCGTCGATCACCACCCTGATCCCGCAGGAGCCGCAGATCTTCGACAGCAGCATCCGCCAAAACATCACCATGGGCATCGGCTACCCGGCGGGCGAGGTGGTGCGGGCCTGCCGCCTCGCCCAGCTCGGCCCCGTGCTGGAGACGCTGCCCGCCGGGCTCGACACCGCGATCAACGAGGGCGGCGTGAACCTGTCCGGCGGCCAGCGCCAGCGTCTGGCGCTCGCCCGCGGCATCCTGGCGGCACACGGCTCCAGCCTCGTCATGCTGGACGAGCCGACCAGCAGCGTCGACCCGGCCACCGAGCTGCGCGTCTACGACGCCCTTCTGGCCGAATTCGGCGACGCCTGCCTGGTCTCCGCCATCCACCGCCTGCACCTGCTGCCGCGTTTCGACACGGTGGTGCTGATGGACGCCGGCCGGGTGGTGGACAGCGGCACCATGGACGAGCTTCTGGCGCGCCAGCCGCTGTTCCAGGCGATGTGGCGCAACTACCACGGCGCCACGCACGGCGCCACGGCAAGCGCGGCGTGATGAGTGGCCCCGCTCCCCTCGGTGGGCTACAGCATGTACGGGTCTCGCGTGCGGTAAGTGGCTGATCTAAAATCAAAAGCCCCTCTCCCTTGAGGGGAGAGGGGTTGGGGAGAGGGTGGCGCCGGCCGAAGGCTGGCCGGTCTTTTCCCGCTCTTCGAGCGGTAACGACCCCTCATCCCAACCCTTCTCCCCCAAGGGGAGAAGGGCTTTATCCGTTCACGGACGCGTCTGCGCGACGGAGCCGGGGTCGGAGATAATCACCTCCACGCGGCGGTTCTGCTGGCGGCCGGACTCGCTGGCGTTGGAGGCCACGGGCTGCGCCTCGCCCATGCCCTGGGCGACGATACGGCCGGGGTTCACGCCGCGCGCGGCCAGCGCGTCGCGCACGGCCATCGCGCGCTCCTCCGACAGGCGGAGGTTCGTCGCGGAGGAGCCGGTGGCGTCCGTGTAGCCCTCGATCCGCAGGGTGCGGTCGGGATACTGCTGAAGGAACTGGGCCAGACGGTCCAGGCGGGACTGAGCGCCGGCGGTCAGGCGGGCGCTGCCGGTGGCGAACAGCACGTCGCCCAGCGACATGACGATGCCGCGCTCAGTGCGTTCCGCCTGCAAGTCGCGGATTTGCTGCTCCAGCAGGGCGTTGCGGTTTTGCAGGCGGTAGGTCTCGGCGTTGGCGACGACCGACTGCGCGCCCTTCATCGCCGCGACGTCCTGGGCGATCTGGATCTGGCGGGTGGCGAGGTAGGCCTGATGGTCCATCTCCGCCCGGTCGCCGTCGGTGCGCGCGGCCTCGCCACGGCGCAGCGATTCCTCGGCGCGGCGCAGTTCCAGCGTCGCGTTGCCGGCGACCTGCGGGTTGGCGGCGGCGGTCTCGTAGGTCTGGCGCGCCTGAACCAGGGCGGGGCTGGCGTCCGGGGTGGCGCAGGCGGCCAGCGACAGCACCGCCCCCAGCGGCAGCACCGCAAGCGCCGTCACGGCGTGGGTTTTCCTCATGGCTGGCCCTCCATCGTGCGCGGGCGGTTCCATTCCGACGATCCGCTGCTGACCGGCGGCGCGATCGGCGCTGCGGCCGAGGGCACCGCCGTCCGCGCGGCCGGGGCCGGCACCGACGGAGTCGAGGCCGAAGTCGGTGCGGCGAGGCTGCGCACGGCGCCGGCCGCCTGCTGGGCGGTCGCGCGCTGGGAACGCACGGCGGCGAGGTCGGCTTCGACCTGCGCCTCCTCGGCGAGGCGGCGGGCGCGGGTGCGCTCGTCGGCGCGCATGGCGGCGTCGGCGGCGCCCAGCTTCTCGCGGGCGGACTGGAACTCGGCCGGGGCGTACTGGAGCGCGCCGGCCCGCTCCGCGTTCTGGACGGCCTGCGCGGAGGCGCCGAGCTGCGCGGTGGGCGGCGGGGTGTCGCCGGCGCAGGCGGCGAGGCCAAGCGACATCGCCAGGGCGGCGGCCATGCGCCAGCCCAAGGTCGTCATGGAGTTGGGAGTCATTGTGCGGCTTCCTGTCTGACCCATGGACACCGCCTTTCGGGTATCCGCCGCAGCAACGTCCCCCGCGAAGCGAAAGTTCCTTACCCCCCGGAGCGCGACAGCCGGGTGCTGCGCCGATGCCGCACCAGCCGCACGACGTAGAGCAGCAGCAGGGTCACGAACAGCAGCAGCGCCCCCGGCACCATGTAGTTCGCCAGCCACGGAAAGCCGGAGCGCACCAGATAGCCGGTGGTCGCCAGCACCAGCACCCACAGCGTGGACCCCGTGGCCCCATAGGCCAGGAAAGCCGGCAGCGGCAGCCCGCAGGCCCCGGCGGGGATGGAGATCAGCGTGCGCAGGCCGGGCAGCGGCTGGCACAGCATCACGGCGATGCCGCCGCGCCGGGCGAACCACTCCGTCGCCTGATGGACCTGCTCCGGCCGGACGGTCAGCCAGTGGCCGTACTTGCGCAGGAAGGCCTCGAACCGCTCGCGGCCCATCAGGTGGGCGGGCAGGTACCAGACCAGCTCCCCCGCGGCCGAGCCCAGCCCGCCGGCCAGCGCCACCAGCAGCAGGTTGAAGTTGCCGTCGGCCACGCCCATGCCGGCCAGCGGAATGACCGTCTCCGCCGGAACGGGCGGCAGCACGCGGGCCAGGATCAGCATCAGGAAGATGCCGACATAGCCCAGCTGGTGCACGGTCTCGGTGATCCATTCGGTCATGGCATTGCCAGAACCGCGCCCCCTAACCTTTCGTTCCCCAATCACACCGAAAGAAAAGCACGCCAAAAGAAAAGCCGGCCGGCAGTGTCCTGCCGGCCGGAAGTTGCGAGGGCGGAGGGAGGAACGGGGAGAGGGCTATTTCTGGATGCCGATCACCTGCTGCTGCGCCTTGTTGCCGATGCCGGCGGCGAGGTTGCTGACCGTGCCGATGTTGGAGTTGAACAGGGACGACGGCCCGCCGAACTGCATCGCCTTGACCTGCTGTTGTGCGGTGTTGCCGATGCCCGCGGCGGTGTTGGTCGCGGAGCCGAGGTTGGAGTTGACGCCGCCGAACCCGAAACCGTAGCCGGGCATCGGCGCGCCGCCGGACTGCATGCCGAAGACCTGCTGCTTGGCCTTGTTGCCGACGCCGGCCGCCAGGTTCGACACGGTGCCCAGGTTGGAGGCGGTGCCGAAGGGACCGGCCAGCCCGCCGCCCGCCTGCACGCCCATCACCTGCTGCTGGGCCTTGTTCTGGATGCCGGCGGCGGTGTTGGAGATGACGCCGAGGTTGGAGTTGTTGCCCAGCGGGATGCCGCCGGTCAGCAGCTCACCGGCGAAGGCCGGGGCGGTGAACAGGACGGCGGCAGCGGCGGCGAAGAGAGCGGTGCGGCGCATGGTCTGGTATCCTTCCGGTTTCGGTTTGCGTGGCTGCCGGGTGGTCTTCGCTGTGGCCCCGGCGTCGTCGATGGATGGAAGGTACGCGGGTGCCGCCCCCGCCGCTGTGGCCTGGGCCACAGTTGGACGCAGCTTTTGGACGCGGCTTTTGGACGCGGCTGATGCCCGGTCGCGGCAATGCCCGCACACGCAAAAGCGCTATTAAAAACATGTCATTTTACAAGCGCCGGGCCGGTGCGTATCTCCCCTTGGCGTGGACAGGCAGGAGGGCGCCATGAACGGCACGGACGATCGGATCGGCGACGAGGAGTATCTCGACGTCGGGCTTCCCGAATCCGCCCCCGACACGGAACTGTCGGCGGCGGCCTCCAAGCGCGCGCTCTGCGCGGTCAGCGGCAAGCGGCGGCCCAAGCGCGACCTCGTCAACCTGGACACGCTGCGCCCGGCGCTGGCCGAACGCATCCGGCAGGACCATCCCGACATGCCGCCGGACGCCCTGATCAGCCGGGCGGAGGTGGCGCGTTACCGTTCCATCTACGTGGCGGAACTGCTCCAGGCCGAGCATGGCGAGCTGACCGAACTCGACCGCCGCGTCGCGGAGAGCATGGAGACGCACGAGACGCTGGCCGAGAACGTCGACGAGGAGTACGAGGACCACCGAACGCTGGGCGAGCGCCTGTCCGACCATCTGGCGAGCTTCGGCGGAAGCTGGGCCTTCCTGACCTCCTTCGGGGTGTTCCTGGGGCTCTGGATGGTGGTCAACCTGATCCGGGGCGAGGCGGACGCCTTCGACCCCTACCCCTTCATCCTGCTGAACCTCGTTCTGTCCTGCCTCGCCGCGATCCAGGCCCCCATCATCATGATGAGCCAGAAGCGGCAGGAGGCGAAGGACCGCCTGCGGTCGGAGAACGACTACCGCGTCAACCTGAAGGCGGAGCTGGAAATCCGGCACCTGCACGAGAAGATGGATTATCTAATCCAGCGCCAGTGGCAGCGCCTGACCGAGATCCAGCAGCTCCAGCTCGAAATCATGCAGGAAAAGCGGCTGCGGAAGTGATTGGGCCGGATGTGATTTTGATTGATGGGGGTCAAGACCTTCGGCCCTGATCCGGTGTTTCCTGACGCCATGACCGCAGACCTCTCCCTCGCCGCCCTGTTCCTGTTCGTCAGCCACGCCGTGCCCTCCTGGCCGGGGGTGCGGCCGGCGCTGATCGCGCGGCTGGGGCGCGGCGGCTTCGTCGCCCTGCATTCGCTGGGCTCGCTGCTGGCGCTCGGCCTGTTCGTCTGGGCCTACCGTGAGGCCGGGGGCGGCGCGCTGCTGTTCGAGCCCGCGCGCTGGGCGGCGCCGCTGGTCGTGGCGCTGATGCCCGTGGCCTTCCTGCTGATCGTCGCCCGCATCACCACCAAGTTCGGGGAGCCGGACGCCCCCAACCCGCCCGCCGGCATCTACCGCGTCACGCGCTTTCCGGGCAGCATGGGGCTTCTGCTGTGGGCGCTGCTGCATTTGCAGGCCACCGGCGATGGCCGGCGCGTGGTGCTGTTCGCCACCATGGCGGCCATCGCCCTGTTCGCCATGGCCAAGAACGACTGGCTGCTGCGCCGCACGGACGCCGGGCGCGCCTTCCGCGCGCAGACCTCGGCCCTGCCCTTCGCCGCCATCCTGCAAGGCCGCCAGCGCCTCGCCGCGGGCGAGATCGGCTGGACGAGGCTGCTGGGCGCGCTGGCCGCCTACGCGGCGATGATCGTGATCCACCCCTGGATCTTCGGGGTCAGCCCCCTCTACTGGCTGTAGGCCGCCTCCGACCGGTCGGCAAGACTACCTCCGCTGGGGTCCGGCACTCCGCGCCAAGCCGCCTGTTGACGAAAGCGGCAACGGAGACGGAAGGCCCAACCCAATGACCATTCGTGACATCATGACCCGCGACGTCCAGGTCGTCGGGCCGAACGAGACCATCCGCAAGGCGGCCCAGCTCATGGACCAGCTGAACGTCGGCGTGTTGCCGGTGTGCGAGGGCGAGAAGCTGGTGGGCATGATCACCGACCGCGACATCACCGTGCGCGCCACCTCCGCCGGCATGGCGCCCGACCAGTGCAAGGTCTCGGAGGTGATGACCACCGAGCCGCGCTTCTGTTACGAGGACGACCCCGTCAACGAGGTGTCCCGCCTGATGGGCGGCCAGCAGATCCGCCGCGTCCCCGTGGTGGACCGCGACGAGCGGCTGGTCGGCATCGTCTCGCTGGGCGACCTCGCCACCGACGCCAAGGACGAACGCACGGCCAGCACGGCGCTGGAGCAGATTTCCTCCCCGTCCGAGCCGGACCGGCACTGAGCGGAGACGACCTGAGCGGAGATGACCATGGAACACATCCTGGGCCCCGACGACCCGCGCGTCCGCGAGCGGGCCTACGCCCTCTGGGAGCAGGAGGGCCGCCCCGAGGGGCGCCACATCGAGCACTGGCTGCGCGCCACCCGCGAGATCGCCGAGGAGGACACCGCGCTGGGTCCCTACGACGGCATCCAGGTGCCCGACAACGCCAGCGAACGCGCCCTGCGCGAAGCCGCCGAGCACCTGCGCGGCGTGAACGCCCGCAGCGTGGAGCATGAGCAGGACATGCACCGCCGCCCCTCCGCGACCAACCCGGCGGAGCTGACGGAAACGAGCTGGGCGGGGACGAGGCGGTAGGGGCGCTTTGCCCCCTCCCTAACCCTCTCCCGCTCTGCGGGAGAGGGAACTCCGCCGCATCGCAAATCCACCCTCTCCCGCGAAGCGGGGGAGGGAGGGACCCACGAAGTGGGAGGGAGGGGGCAATACGCCGCCGCCTACCTCACGCCTCGCCGACCGACTCCGCCTCCGGACCCTTCTGGCCCTGGCGGACGGTGAGGCGCACGCGCTGGCCTTCGTTCAAGCCCTGCAAGCCCGACCGCTCGACCGCGCGGATGTGCACGAACACGTCCTGGCCGCCGCTGTCCGGCGCGACGAAGCCGAAGCCCTTGGTGGCGTTGAACCACTTCACGGTGCCCTCGACCTGCGAGGTCGGGCCGCCGGCCGGAGCCCGGCGCGGACCGCCGCCCCCAAAGCCGCGGTCGCCGCCGCGATCACCACCCCGGTCGCCGAAACCACGATCGCCGCGATCACCATAGCCCCGGTCGCCGCGATCCCCGAAGTTCCGGTTGCCGCCCCGGTCGCCATAGCCGCCGCGGTCGCCCCCGCGATCAACAAAGCCCCGATCGCCAAAGCCCCGGTCACCCCCGCGATCCCCATAGCCGCGCTCGCGGTCACCGTAGGACGGGCGCGGGCCTTGCGGGCGATCCCCCTGCGGACGGGCCGGGCGGGCGGGGGCGGCGGTGGAGATGTCCACCGAATGCAGGGTGCTGACCTGATTGCCCTTGCGGCCTTCCACCACGTCCACCACGACGGTGGCGCCGTCGGGCAGCGACTCATGGCCGGCGGTGCCGACGATGGCGGCGGGGATGAGGGCGTCGGGCGAGCCATCCTCGAACTTCACGAAGCCGAACCCGCGGTTCGGATCGTACCATTTCACGGTGGCCTGGACCTGGGTGCCGAGGACGACGGGTTGGCGGTAGACGTGCTGGCGCGGCGGTTGACGGTGCATGGGACCCACTGAACTCCAATAACGACCAAAGAGCCCCGGCGCGCGTGCCAGTGCTCCGCAGAAAGACATCGCTTTTCCCGCCGGGAATCACAAGACCGCAGGCGACCGGAATCGCCGCCCGCAGTCCGTGTTCCCTTTTTGCCTCACGCCGCGAGCCGATCCGGCACCGGTGGTGGCTCCTCCGGCGGCAGGGGAATGGCGTCCGGCGGCTCCTGGATGGGCGGACGGTCCTCATCCGGAACGTCGGGCCGGCGCGGATCCGGCGCGGGCGGGGTCGGCGGATAGGGGCCGAGGCGGAGGGCTGTCATGGACATCGGCCGCATGATCAGCCGCCCCCGCCAGTGCCGCCCGGCGCCGCCTGCCCGAGCCGGCGCGCCTGCGACAGGCTTTCCATGCATTGCGCCTCGTCGCCGCGCTTGGCGGCGGAGCGCGCGGCGGTCACCAGCGATTCGAGCTGCGCGTTCTGCGCCGCCTGCCCCATCGTGTCCCCAGGGGAGCCCCCAGTGGTGCCGCCGGTCGTCGAGCCGGAGCCCGGCCCGGAGTCGGGGCGCACCGCCGGTGCGGTCGGCATGTTGCTGGAGCCGGCGCGCGGCGGCTCGATCACCGCCGTGTCGCCGACGGCCGGCGGCGCCACCACGCCGCCCGACTGGGCCAGCCGCTCCGAACTCGCCGCGCCGGAGCCCGAACCGGTCGCGGCTCCGTTCTGCGCGGTGGAGCCGGCCGTACCCGAGGGGGCCGCGGTGGGCGGCGGAGTGGTGGACAGGCTGTGGTCGGCGGCAAAGCGCTCCACCAGATCGGCGCAGGACTGCGCCAGGGCGGAACCGGCGCCCCCGGCGGTCAGGCCGGCCGCCAGCAGCGCCCCCATCAGGAATCCCTTTCCAGCCATCACGCGATCTCCCTCCCCTTCGACGGTTCGCCTAAAGCAACCCATCCAAAACAACCGACAGGGGCATCGCCGGTTCCCCAGCGGCATTCGGCCGGCATTTTTCCGGCTTTCGCACGCCGATCCCGTGTCATTTCCGCCATTCGCGCTGTTGAAGGGCAAAATGGCCGAGGGGCTGCGGAGGGAAGGAACGCCGCCATGAGCAAAGCGTGGTCGGGATTGAAATGGGTGCTGGTGACCCTGGCGCTGGCGGGGACCACCGGCTTCGTGGCTCTGAACCGGGGGGAGACGATCAACGCCGTCTGGCTGGTGGTCGCGGCGGTCTGCGTCTTCCTGATCGCCTACCGCTTCTACAGCCTGTACATCGCGCGCGCCGTCCTGCAGCTGGACGCGGGCCGGGTGACCCCGGCGGTGCGCTACAACGACGGGCTCGACTACGTGCCCACCGACAAATACGTGCTGTTCGGCCACCATTTCGCGGCCATCGCCGGGGCCGGGCCGCTGGTCGGGCCGGTGCTGGCGGCGCAGATGGGCTGGCTGCCGGGCACGCTGTGGATCCTGGTCGGCGTGGTGCTGGCGGGGGCCGTGCAGGACTTCGTGGTGCTGTTCGCCTCCACCCGCCGCGACGGCCGGTCGCTGGGCGACATCGCGCGGATGGAGATGGGGCCGGTCGCCGGCGTGATCTCCATGATCGGCGTGCTGCTGATCATGGTCATCCTGGTCGCGGTGCTGGCTCTGGTGGTGGTCAAGGCGCTGGTCGGCAGCCCGTGGGGGACCTTCACCGTCTTCGCGACGCTGCCCATCGCCATGTTCATGGGCGTCTACAGCCGCTTCATCCGGCCGGGCCGCATCGGGGAGATGTCGGCCATCGGCTTCGTTTTGCTGATGGGCGCCATCGTCTTCGGCCAGACGGTGAGCGAGAGCCCGACCCTGGCCCCGCTGTTCACCTATTCCGGCACGGCGCTGGCGCTGATGATCATCGGCTACGGCTTCTTCGCCTC
The DNA here is from genome assembly GCF_053470405.2 of Azospirillum mesophilum. NCBI lineage: Bacteria > Pseudomonadati > Pseudomonadota > Alphaproteobacteria > Rhodospirillales > Azospirillaceae > Azospirillum > Azospirillum mesophilum. The sequence goes on along the minus strand of NZ_JBPXMQ020000001.1, from coordinate 18,359 downwards.
AGTCCTGCCGGTGTGGTTCCTGCTGGCCCCGCGCGACTATCTGTCCACCTTCCTGAAGATCGGGGCCATCGTCGGTCTGGCCGTCGGCATCCTGTTCGTCTGGCCGGAGCTGAAGATGCCGTCCGTCACGCAGTACATCGACGGCACCGGCCCGGTCTTCTCCGGCGCGCTGTTCCCGTTCCTGTTCATCACCATCGCCTGCGGGTCGGTGTCGGGCTTCCACGCGCTGATCTCGTCCGGCACGACGCCGAAGATGCTGGAGGACGAGACGCAGGCGCGCTTCATCGGCTACGGCGGCATGCTGACGGAGTCCTTCGTCGCCATCATGGCGCTGATCGCCGCCTGCATCCTGGAGCCGGGCGTCTATTTCGCCATGAACAGCCCGCCGGCCCTGATCGGCACCGACGCGGCCAACGCCGCCCAGGTCATCAGCGGCTGGGGCTTCACCGTCACGCCCGACACGCTGACCCAGATCGCCCACGACGTGGGGGAGACGACCATCCTGTCGCGCGCGGGCGGCGCCCCGACGCTGGCCGTGGGCATGGCGCACATCCTGTCGGCGGCGGTGGGTGGGCAGGCGCTGATGGCCTTCTGGTACCATTTCGCCATCCTGTTCGAGGCGCTGTTCATCCTGACCACCGTGGACGCCGGCACCCGCGTGCTGCGCTTCATGATCCAGGACCTGCTGGGCACCGCGATCCCGGCGATGCGCCACACCCAGAGCTGGGGCGCCAACCTCGTCGCAACCTCGCTGGCGGTCGCCTCCTGGGGGTATTTCCTCTACCAGGGCGTGGTCGATCCGCTGGGCGGCATCAACACGCTGTGGCCGCTGTTCGGCATCGCCAACCAGATGCTGGCGGCCATCGCGCTGATCGTCGTCACGGTGGTGCTGTTCAAGATGAAGCGGCAGGCCGGCGCCTGGGTGACCATCCTGCCGACGCTGTGGCTGCTGATCTGCACGCTGACCGCCGGCTGGCAGAAGCTGTTCCACCCCGACCCGAAGATCGGTTTCCTGGCCCACGCCGACCGCTTCTCCGCCGCCGCCGCGGAGGGCAAGATCCTGGCCCCCGCCAAGACGGCGGAGGAGATGAGCCGCGTCATCGTCAACGACTATGTGGACGCCACGCTGACCGGCCTGTTCATCGCGGTGGTCGTCGCCATGGTGATCTTCGGCATCATCTGGATCCGCCGCGCCATGGCCGAGCCGCGCGCCACCGCGCAGGAGGTCACCGGCCCCGCGGCCACGACGGCCCGATCCGGAGGGATGCGCCATGCGTGAAGCGATGGATCTCTACCTCGCGATGCGGCGGACGGCGCGGCTGATGGTCGGCATCCCCGACTACGACACCTACGTCGCGCACCGGCGGGAGACGCACCCCGACGAACCCGTCATGACCTATGAGGAGTTCTTCCGCTACTGCCAGGATCGCCGCTACGACCCCAAGAACGCGCGCGGCTGCTGCTGAGGAGACCGGACTTTGACGGACGACACCCGCGAGGGAAGCGCCCCCCGCGAGGGAAACGCCGACGTTTCCCCCGAAGCCGAATCTTTCTACACGGAAAGCCTGAAACTGCTGAAGGAGTCGCGCATCCCCTTCCTGCTGGGGGGCACCTACGCGGTCAGCGCCTACACCGGCATCACCCGGCCGACCAAGGACATCGACGTCTTCTGCCGGGGCGGCGACTTCCCGCGCATTCTGGCCTATTTCCAGGACCGCGGCTTCGCGACGGAGATCGAGGACGAGCGCTGGATCGGCAAGGTCAAGCACGGCAAGCTGTTCTTCGACGTGATCTTCAACTCCGCCGCCGCCATCAACCCGGTCAACGACCGCTGGTTCGAGGAGGACCACCGCGCCATCATCTGCGGTGCCGACGTGCAGCTGATCCCGCCGACGGAGATGGTCTTCTCCAAATCCTTCGTGCAGATGCGGCACAAGTACGACGGCCCCGACGTCGCCCACATGATCCTGAAGCAGCACCAGCACATCGACTGGAAGCGCCTGCTGGGCCACATGGAGCAGTATTGGGAGGTGCTGCTGATGCACGCCCTGAACTTCCGCTTCATCTACCCGACGGAGCGCGACCACATCCCCGACTGGCTGATCCAAGAGTTGTTGGACCGCCTGCACGAGCGCGCCAAGCTGCCCATACCGCAGACCCGCATCTGCCGGGGCCGGCTGTTCTCGCGCGAGGATTACCTGATCGACGTGACGGACTGTGGCTTCGCCGACGTGGTGGGGGAGGAGACGAAGCATGGCTGAAGGCACGCTGAAGGTCGCCGCCATCGGCGACATCCATGTGGGCGAGACCTCCGTCCACCCCTACCGGGAGCTGTTCCGCGAGATCGCCGACCGCGCCGACGTGCTGGTCCTGGCCGGCGACCTGACCAACCACGGCAAGCCGCGCGAGGCGGAGGTGCTGGCCGAGGACCTGCGCGGCATCGGCATGCCCGTCCTCGCCGTGCTGGGCAACCACGACTTCGAATGCGGCCATGTGGAGGAGCTTCAGCACATCCTGGAGCAGGCCGGCGTCCGCTTCCTCGACGGCAACCCGCAGGAGATCCGGGGCGTCGGCTTCGCCGGCGTGAAGGGCTTCGCCGGCGGCTTCGAGAACCGCATGCTGGACGCCTTCGGCGAGCCCGCCATCAAGCAGTTCGTGCACGAGGCGGTGAACGAGGCCATGCGGCTGGAAAGCGCGCTGCGCCAGCTGGAGACGGAACGGACCATGGTCGTCCTGCACTACGCCCCCATCGCCGACACGGTGCAGGGCGAACCGCCGGAGATCTTCCCCTTCCTGGGCTCCTCCCGCCTGGCCGAGACCATCGACCGCTTCCACGTCCGCGCCGTCGTGCACGGCCACGCCCACCACGGGCATTTCTCCGGCAAGACCATGCGCGGCACGCCCGTCTACAACGTCGCCCAGACCATCGAGAAAGACACCGGCCGACCCTACGCGCTGATCGAGGTGTGACGCGCGAGGGGCAGCGCCACAACGCCCCTCGCCCGCCCCCGGCGGGAGAGGGAGGGGCCCATGCGCAGCATGGGAGGGTGAGGGCAAGGTTTCAGCGAGAATCCAGTCAAAGCAAACGCAGGATTCTCGGCGAAACCTTGCCCTCACCCTCCCACCGCTGCGCGGCGGGTCCCTCCCTCTCCCATCGGGGATGGTAGAGGGGATTTATGGCAACGCCCCGTTCTTGCTTGGTTCTTCAAAACCCAGTAAGGTTCTCGCATCAAAGCCCAAGCCATGCCCGGAGTCACCCCGACCGGCCGGCCATCAATACGCACACACATCGTTGTGCATCGGGTGCACAACGAACGTACACCGACGAACAACGCCAAGGCATTGGCACCCCACGAAAAACTCCCGTTTTCGGCCGTTGTGCACGATGGCGGCGCCGCTCAACCTGCACAACGGTGCCCTATTCGCGGTACGCACGACCGCAGAGCCCATGCCGGACGCGCAAACAGCACCTGTAATATTTCACCGCCCCACTTGAAACAAATGATCCGAGATATAGTTTTTCTCCTCTTCAGTCGGCACCCAAAGATTGTCGGCAAAAACCGTGACACACATGTCATTGACCCAAATCAATTCGGGCATTTTTCTGCTTGAAGATTCCGCAAAATGTGCGTAACCCTATTGGCGTGATCACGCGACCAGCCCGCTGGAAAACAAAAGGCTGACTTTTAAAAACTCCCGTCATGGCTGCATTTCGACGCTGGAAGACCGCTCTTTGCGGATCTTCGTCGGCGGAACGCGCCCGCGCCCACTTTGAGAGACGCACATGACCCAAGCCGCGTTCACGGCCACCCAATCCGATGCCGACGCCCATCGCCGCCGGATGTCCACCTTCAAGATCGGCAGCGCCGATCTGGAGTGCCTGAAACGGAACGCGGCATTCGCTGAGCAGTCTCTGCCCCGGCTTCTCGAACAGTGGCACAGCCGCTTCGCCGCATGGCCGGAGATCCATTCCACGCTGATGCTGCCCGCCGTCCACAAGGCGCGGGTCGAGCATTGGGTGCGCGTCGCCTCCGGCCGGCTGGAGGAGGGCTTCGTGGAATCGGCCCGGCGGCTCGCCTCGGCCTTCTATGAGCACAACGTGCCGGGCTACGCCGTCGCCATCTGCCACTCCACCGTCATGAACGGCATCATCGAGGAGCTGAAGCTCGACGAGGACGGCGGCTCCGGCCTGTTCGGCCGCGCCTTGTTCGGTCGTAAGGAGCGGGAGCGCAAGGCCGCCATCCGCGCCACGCTGAGCAAGGTCGCCTGGATGGACCTGGAACTGCTGCTGGAGACCTACGCGGCCGCCGAGCGCGAGAGCAAGCAGAAGGCCATGGAACAACTGGCCGCCAGCTTCGAGAGCAGCGTGAAGGGCATCGTCGCCAACACGGTCGACGCGTCCACCCAGATGCAGGGCAGTGCGGAGCGCATGTCGCAGATCGCCACCCTGACCAACCGCCAGTCGCTGGAGGTTGCGTCCGCCGCCACGCAGGCATCGATGAACGTCCAGACCGTGGCCTCCGCCGCCGAAGAGCTGACCAGCTCCATCGCGGAGATCAGCCGGCACGTCGGCACCTCCTCTCACATCGCCGGCGCCGCGGTGGAGGAGGCGCAGAAGACCAACGCCACCGTCAGCGGGCTGGTCGACGCCGCCCAGCGCATCGGGGAGGTGGTGGAGCTCATCACCGACATCGCCAGCCAGACCAACCTGCTGGCGCTGAACGCGACGATTGAGGCGGCGCGCGCGGGCGAGGCCGGCAAGGGCTTCGCCGTCGTGGCGAGCGAGGTCAAGAACCTCGCCAACCAGACGGCGAAGGCCACCGAGGACATCGCCGTCCAGATCACCGAGATGCAGGCCGCCGCGCGCGGCTCGGCCGACGCCATCCGGGGCATAGGCAACACGATCATCCAGATCGACGAGATCGTCACCACCGTCGCTGCGGCGGTGGAGGAGCAGGCCGCCGCCACCCAGGAGATCGCCCGCAACGTCGCCGAGGCGTCCACCGGCACGCAGAGCGTCACCCGGACCATCAACGAGGTCACCAACGCCTCCAGCGAAACCGGCAGCCTCGCCGACGAGGTGCTGCACGCCGCCAACACGCTGCACCGGCAGGCCGACGCGCTGAACGATGGGGTGGAATCCTTCCTGCGCCGCATCCGCGCCGGCTGATATCCGCAACCATCGCTGGCGCCCGCGCGGCACTCCATCGTAGGGTGTGGCCCATCATGCCGCTCCCCACCCTCCCCGCCTGTTCCCCATGCTGATCGCCAACCTCGCCGCGCTGGGTGCCGCGCTCTGCTGGGCGGCCGGCGGGCTGATCGCCATCGGCCCCGTCCGCGCCATCGGCCCCGTCGCCTTCAACCGGCTGCGCATGGCCATCGTCTTCACCGGGCTGGCCGCCGCCTCCACCCTCCTCGGCACCTGGGGCACGCTGGACCTGCGCGCCGCCGCCATACTGGCGCTGTCCGGGGCGGTCGGCATCGTCATGGGCGACACCGCCCTCTTCTGGGCGCTGGGCCGGCTGGGGCCGCGCCGGAACGTCGTCGTCTACGCCACCAACGCGCCGCTGACCGCTCTGCTCGGCTGGCTGGTGCTGGACGAGGCGCTGGGGCCGTGGACGGCGCTGGGCATCGGGCTGGTGACCATCGGCGTCATGCTGGCCGTCTTCTTCCGCTCCGGCGCGCAGACGCACGACTGGGAAACCGTGCGCGGCCATCTGCTGGTGGGCGTGACCGTCTGCCTTCTGGCGGCCTGCTGCCAGGCGGCGGGCTCGGTCATCGCGCGGCCGGTCATGGCGGCCGGGGCCGACCCCATCGCCGCCGCGGCGGTGCGCGTCGGGACCTCCGGCCTGCTGCTCTTCGGCGGCGCGCTGCTGCCCGGCCAGAGCCTCCGTTTCGGGCCGGGCCTGACACCACGCGTCGCGGCGCAGGTGGCAATGAACGGCGCCATCGGGCTGGGGCTGGGGATGACGCTGCTGCTGATCGGGCTGGCGCACGGCAACGCGGGCGTGGTCGCCACCCTGTCGGCGACCAGCCCGGTGCTGATCCTGCCCATGCTGTGGGCGCTGACCCGCCAGATCCCCGGCCCCGGCGCCTGGGCCGGCGCCGCCGTCGCGGTGCTGGGCGTCGCCCTGATCGTAAACCGGTAAAGATTATTCGGCGTCCGGCTGGCGTTCCGGCAAAGCGTCGGCGAAGGCCGGCAGGGCGAGGCAGGCCTCCTCGATCCGCCGCAGGGTGGGATAACCGCTCACGTCGCCGTTGAAGCGCCGCGCGTTCGCCATCTGCGGCACGAGGCAGACGTCGGCCAGCGTGACCGCGTCGCCGTGGCAGAAGCGCCCGGTCTGCGGCTCCCGCGCCAGCTGCGCCTCCAGTCCGTCCAGCCCGACGGCGATCCAGTGCCGGTACCAGCCGTCCACCTCCTCCTGCGCGTGGCCCATGGCCGTCTTCAGGTGGTTGAGGACCCGCAGGTTGTTCAGCGGATGGATGTCGCAGGCCACCGCCAGCGCCAGCGCCCGCACCCGCGCCCGGTCCAGCGGGTCGGCGGGCAGCAGCGGTGGGTTGGGGTGCGTCTCGTCCAGATACTCGATGATGGCGAGCGACTGGGTGAGCACCCGCCCGTCCACCTCCAGCGCCGGGACGAGGTGGTGCGGGTTCAGGTCCGCGAAGGGGGCGGCCAGCTGCTCCCCCCGGCGCAGGTGAACGGGGCTCTGGTCGACCGCAATGCCCTTCAGGTTGAGCGCGATGCGCACCCGGAAGGCAGCGGAGGAGCGGAAGTAGGTGTGGAGTTTCATCGAAGGCTCGTTCTTGGGAAACTTTGCCCCCTCCCCAACCCTCCCCCGCTCTCGCGGTGGAGGGGGCTTGCGCGAAGCGGCGGCAGTCCCCTCTCCCTCGAAGAGGGGGAGGGTTAGGGAGGTGGCGAACGCCTACCCCTGCAACGCCGCCCACATCTCGCGATCCCGCTCCGCCGTCCAGATCTGCGGATCGCGCAGGCCCCCGGCCTCGTCATAGGCGCGGGAGACGTCGAAGGGCAGGCAGTGCTCGAAGATCACCCAGCCGCCGAACTGCGGCTGAAGCGCCTGGCGCGTTTCCGCGAAGGCGTCGCGCAGGCTGGCGCCCTTGTTCCGCGCCTGCTTCACGGTCTGGTACATCTGCGTGACGAAGGCGCGCGTCTCGGCAATGGCCTTGCCGCACAGCTCCGGCGTCATCAGCGCGTCGCCCCGTCCCGGCACCAGCCGCGCCGGGTTCAGCGCCGCCAGCCGGTAGAGCGTCTGCGGCCAGTCCTCCAGATAGGCGTCGCCGGTGTAGGGGGTGGCCCCATACTCCACGAGGTCGCCGGAGAAGAGCACGCGGTCCTCCGGCAGCCAGGCCACCGTGTCGCCCTTGGTGTGGCCACGGCCGAGTTGCAGAATCTCCACGCGCTTCTTGCCCATGAAGACGGTCAGCTTGTTCTCGAACACGATGGTCGGCCAGGTCAGTCCGGGAATGCTCTCCGCCCCCTGGAACAGGCGGGGAAAGCGGCCGAGTTCGGATTCGTAGTCCTGCTGCCCGCGCTCGACGATCAGGTCGTGGGTGTCGCGGCTGGCGATGATCTGCTCCGCCTTGTAGCCAGAGGCACCCAGCACGCGCACGGCGTGGTAGTGGGTCAGCAGGACATACTTGATGGGCTTGTCGGTGACGGTGCGGATCTTGGCGATAACGTCCTCGGCCATGCGCGGGGTGGCCTGGGCGTCGATCACCATCACGCCGTCGTCGCCGACGATGACGCCGGTGTTGGGGTCGCCCTCGGCGGTGTAGGCGTAGGCGCCGGGCGCCAGTTCGGCAAAGGTGACCTTCTTCTGCTCCAGGTCGCCGGTGGACGCGAAGGCTTTGGACATGAGACGATTCCTCTCCTCGGTATTCTCTTGCGTTGGCTGTTGGGTTTCGGTTTCGCCTCAACCCAACCTACGAATTCGCCCGTAGGTTGGGTTGAGCGCAGCGAAACCCAACAATCGCCTTACAGGCCCAGATAGGCCTGCTTGACGCGTTCGTTGGACAACAGCGCCTCGCCGCTGTCGCTCAGCGTGATCTCGCCGGTTTCGATGACGTAGCCGCGATCCGCGATGGCCAGCGCCGCGTAGGCGTTCTGCTCCACCAGCAGGATCGTCGTCCCTTGCTCCTTCAGGCGCTGCACGGCGTTGAAGATCTCGCCGACCAGCAGCGGGGCAAGGCCCATGCTGGGCTCGTCCAGCAGCAGCACGCGCGGCTTCGCCATCAGGGCGCGGCCAATGGCGACCATCTGCTGCTGGCCGCCCGACAGGGTGCCGGCGGGCTGGTCGCGCTTCACCTTCAGGACCGGGAACATCTCGTAGAGTTCCTCCAGGTCCCGTTCCGGGCTGCCGCCGCGCCGGTAGGCGCCGAGCCGCAGGTTGTCCTCCACCGACTGCGGGCCGAAGAGCTGCCGGCCCTCCGGCACCTGGATCAGCCCGTCCGCCACGCGTTTGTGCGCAGGCGTGCGGGTGATGTCGCGCCCCTCGAACCGGATGGCGCCGCTGGTCGCCGGGTGCACGCCGGAGAGCGTGCGCAGCAGCGTCGTCTTGCCGGCCCCGTTGGCGCCGACCAGAGCCACCAGCTCGCCCTCCCCCACCGTCAGGCTGGCGGACTTCAGGGCGTGGATGCGGCCGTAGTGGCTGTTCAGGCCCTCGATCTCCAGAAGCATCGCGCGGCCTCCCTCAGTCCATCGTGCCGAGATAGGCGGCGACCACGTCCGGGTTCGCGGCGACTTCCGCCGGCGTGCCCTCGGCAAGTTTGCGGCCGTAATTGATCGCGGTGATCCGGTCGGAAATGCCCATGACCATCTTCATGTCGTGTTCGACCAGGATGACGGTGACGCCGCCGGCGGCGACCTTCTTGATCACCTCGTCGATCTCGCGGCTTTCGGTGGCGTTCAGGCCGGCGGCGGGTTCGTCGAGCAGCAGCAGCTTCGGCTCCGCCGCCAGCGCGCGGGCGATCTCCAGCCGCTTCAGCGCCCCGTAGGGCATGGAGGAGGCGTGGGCGTCCACATACTTCGCCAGCCCGACCGAGGCCATCAGCTCCGCCGCCCGCTCCTTCGCCTCGCGGTCCTTGCGGACCAGCGAGGGGACGCGGAACAGCGCCGGCAGCAGCCGCCCGTTCAGGTGCAGGTGCCGCCCCACCATGACATTCTCCAGCGCCGTCATGTTGAAGAAGATCTGCAAATTCTGGAAGGTGCGCGACATGCCGCGCGCCGCCAGCCGGTAGGGCGGCAGGCCGGACACAGTGGCGCCGTCGAACAGCACTCGCCCGCCCGACGGCTTGTAGACGCCGGTGATCAGGTTGAACAGCGTGGTCTTGCCCGCCCCGTTCGGCCCGATGATGGAGTGGATGTCGCCCTTTGCCACCGCGAAGCTCAGGTTCTCGATGGCGAGCACGCCGCCGAACTCCCGGCTCAGACTCTCCACGCGCAGCAGGGCGTTGACGGGGCTGAGGGCTGGCGGCACGGGCTCCTCCTCGCCGGGCAGCGGAGTGCTGGCGAGCATGGTCATGCCCGCCTCCGCTGGTTGATGAAGCCTTCCAGCGTGGGTAGCAGCCCCTTGGGCATGAAGACCATTGTGAACATCAGGATCGCCCCCAGCACGATCTGCGAGTAGTCCTGGAACACGGTCAGCGCCTGCGGCAGCACGGTCAGCACGACCGCCCCCACCACCGCCCCGAAGGTGGAGGCCATGCCGCCGAACACCACCATGGTGACCAGCTCGATGGATTTGAAGAAGTCGGCCTTGGCCGGCGTGATCAGCCCCGTGTAGTGGGCGAACAGGCTGCCCGCCACGCTGGCGAAGACGGCGGAGACGACGAAGACCATCACCTTGTAGCGGGTGGTGTCCACGCCCACGACCTCCGCCGCAACCTCCGACCCGTGGACGGCGCGCAGGGCGCGGCCGACCGGGCTGTCGATCAGGTTCAGGCTCAGCCACACGGCGACGAACAGCACCACGCCGACGACCCAGTACCAGCTCTTCTCGCCGTACAGCTCGAAGCCGAAGATCTTGAAGCTGTCCACCATCATGCCGTCCGGCCCGCCGGTCAGGCCGGTTTCCGTGCGCAGCACGATGGACACGATGATGCCGATGCCCAGCGTCGCCATCGCCAGGTAATGGCCCTTCAGCCGCAGGATCGGCTTGGCGAGCAGGAAGGCCAGCAGCCCGACGAACAGCGCCCCTGCCAGCAGCGCCGCGATGGGCGGCCATTTGTAGGTCGTGACCAGGATGCCGGACGCGTAGGCCCCGATGCCGAAGAAGCCGGCGTGCCCCAGACTGATCTGCCCGGCGTAGCCGACCAGCAGGTTCAGCCCGACGCAGACCACGGCGTTGAAGCCGGCGAGAATCGCCATGTCCAGGTAGAAGTTGTTGGTCAGCACCAGCGGCAGCGCCGCGATGACCACGGCCAGCGCCGCAAGGCTGGTCAGGCGCGGGTTGAGCGCGGAGGACGCGGCCGTGCGCGGGACGGAAATCTGGACCATGGGGCCTCACACGCGCTCGGTGCCGCGCTTGCCGAACAGCCCGCTCGGCATGAACAGCAGCACCAGAAGGATGATGACGAAGGCGACGGCGTCCTTGTAGGCGGAGGAGATGTAGCCGGCGCCCAGCGACTCCGCGATGCCGACGATCAGCCCGCCGGCCACCGCGCCCGGCCCGTTGCCGAGGCCGCCCAGCACCGCCGCCGTGAAGCCCTTCAGCCCCAGCATGATGCCCATCTCCGTGTAGGAGAAGGTGATGGGTGCCACCACCGCCCCGCCCACGGCGCCCAGCGCCGCCGACAGCGCGAAGGAGGCCAGCACCACCAGCTTCACGTTGATGCCGACCAGCTGCGCGGCGAGCCGGTTGTGCGAGGTGGCGAGCATCGCCTTGCCGGTCAGCGTCTTGTTGAAGAAGACGCCGATGGCGACGATCATCACAGCCGCGCAGCCGATCACCCACAGGGACTGAGGCTGCATGGAGGCGCCCAGGACATTGATCGGCGTCTCGCCGGAGAAGGCCTCCAGCCGCTTGAAGTCCTTGCCCCAGACCAGCTCCGCCACGCCGCGCAGAAAGATGGAAGCGCCGATGGTGATGATGATCAGCGTCACGACGGAGGCGTTGCGCGCCCGTTCCACCGTGAATTTGGCAACCAGCACGCCGATGATCATTGCCCCGCCGCAGCCGATCAGGATCGCCAGCGGCAGCGGCACGCCCGACGCCGTCAGCGTCGCGGCGGCCATGCCCCCGATCATGATGAACTCACCCTGGGCGAAGTTGATGACGTGGCTGGCGTTGTAGATGATCGAAAAGCCAAGCCCCGCCAGCGCGTAGATCGCCCCGATGGTCAGCCCCGACAGCAGATATTGCAGGAATTCGGCGAACATCGTCCGTTCGTCTCCACCTGGATTTTCTGAAACCCTCTCCCCTCTGGGGAGAGGGGAGGGTGAGGGGGTCCGGCCGTTGCCGAACTCTCTCGTCCCCCGACATCCCCCTCACCCCGACCCTCTCCCCAGAGGGGAGAGGGAGTTGGAGGTGCGGCGAGGGCTTACTTCACCAGGGACCAGTCGCCCTGCTTGATCTCCACCATGTGGAAGGCGTCGAGGCCGAGGCCCATGTGGTCCTTCGGGCTCATGTTCACGACGCCGCCGGTGCCGACGTAGCCCTTGGTCTGCTCGATGGCGTCGCGCAGCTTGGCCTTGTCGGTGCCGCCCGCGCGCTTCACGGCGTCCAGCGCGATCATCAGCCCGTCATAGGCGTGGCCGGCAAAGGTCGAGACCTCCGACTTGAGGTTGTCCTCGTAGACCTTGGTGAACTCGGTCACGACCTTCTTCTGCGGGTCGCTGTCGGGAAGCTGGTTGGCGACCACGAGGCCCGCCGCCGGCAGGCGCACACCCTCCGCCGCCCCGCCCGCAAGCCGGATGTATTCCTTCGAGGCGACCCCGTGCGACTGGTAGAGCGGAAGGGTGATGCCGAGCTGGCGGTAGTTCTTGGTCACCACCGCCGGCCCCTGGCCCAGGCCGAACACCAGCACCGCCTGGGCGTTGGCGCTGTTGCGGATCTTGGTCAGCTGGGCGGTGACGTCGGTGTCCTTGGCGCCGTAGGTCTCGTCGGCGGCGATCTCGATCCCGCGTTCCTTGGCGGCCTTCAGCGTCTCCTCGCGGCCGGACTTGCCGAAGCCGGAATCCTCCGACAGCAGCGCCAGCCGGGTCAGGTTGCGCTTCTTCATGTCCTCCATGACCTTCTCGGCGGCCATGCGGTCGGTGTGCGGGGTCTTGAACACCCACTTCTTCACCGGCTCCACGATCACGACGGCGCCGGCCAGCGAGATGAAGGGCACCTCGGCGCGTTCCACCAGCGGCACGGCAGCCATGGTGGCGGCGGTAGTGGTGCCGCCGACAATCACGTCCACCTTGTCGCTTTCGATCAGGCGCTTGGTGAAGGAGGCCGCCTTGTCCGCCGCCCCGCCGTCGTCGTAGAGGAACAGCTGCACCGGCCGCCCGTCCACGCCGCCCGCCTTGTTGATGCGGTCGACGTACAGCTCCAGCACGCGCTTTTCCGGCTCGCCCAGGAAGGACGCCGGACCGGTCGCGGAGACAATGGAACCGACCTTGATCGGCTCGGCGGCCGTGGCCGCGCCGGCCCCGGCGGCCAAGCCAAAGGTGACCGCCGCGGCGGTGGCAATCCTGTGCAGCAAGCGCTTACCCATGCGTTTCTCTCCCGTTTGGTTCGCCGGCCCTTTTTGGTTTTCAGGTTTGCGCGGCGGTGTTCTGAGGGCGGCTTCCGCGCCCCTTTTTCCGTTATAATGTTTCAAACGCAACTATCTGGCCAGAGTGCTTTCCGTCATAGACCCCAGCGTCGCCGCGTAGGTTGGGTTAAGCGCCAGCGCAACCCAACAGGGGTCGCGATGGGAAGGGTGTTGGGTTGCGGCTGCGCCTTAACCCAACCTACGGCCTCAATGCGTTGAGGGCGCCAGCAGCCCGGCCAGCCGGACGCGAGCGGCGCCGAAGGCTTCCACGCTGTCCTCGTAGGCGTCGCGGGCGACCGCGTAGGCCTCCACCGCGTCGGTGCAGATGCCGTGCGCGAAGAGATCGCGATGCAGTTCCTCGCACCGCCCGAGCATCACGTCGCTGACGAGGCGCTGGCGGATGTAGACCCGGGCCGCCTCCCGCACCGCCGGGTCGAGGGCCTCGTACTCCGGCACCCGCGGCAGGGCCTGTGTGGCGAAGTCGCCGCGCAGTTCGTCCCACAGGGCGTTCCAGTCGATGAAGGCGTCGGCCGGCACATGGTCCAGTTCCCTGGAGCCGAACCGGGCCAGCGCTCGCCGTCCGGCGGACAGCAGACGGTCGGGGGTCGCGTGCGTATGGGCCATGGTTTCCTCCCTAAACCCGATACACAAAATCCCGGAATTTTCCGGGCGGGCACCGTTAGGCCACGGCTTGGACCGGGGCTTCGGCGGCCTCGTAGCTGACGCGCATATCATAGTCCGGCTCGACGCCGGTGGGCATCGGAATCCCGACTTCCCGAAGGCGTTCCTCAAGCAATTGCAGGTATTCGGCCTGCAATTCCTCCGGCCGCTTCACCTTCAGGCCGTATTCGTAATACAGCTCGAAATGGGCGGAGCGCGTGTCGCCCAGCGACGGGCGGCCGAAGAATCCCAGGCCCATCCGCATGAATTTCGGGATGCGGGCGGCCATGTCCTCCCGCGCGGCGTCGCCGCCGAACTCCAGCACGCGCTTGGCCGCCCAGACGCCGAAGGCGAGGTGGCCGAACTCCTCCTTGTGGATGCGGGCGTTGACCCGCGCCCACGGCAGGTAGGAGCAGTCGCGGTACTGGCCGAGGAAGGCGACCGCCGCCGGCGTGACGACGGTGGAGAACAGCGCCACGTCGGTCCAGCCATCGAAGAAGGTTTCCCAGTTCTCGCGCCGGAAGCCGTTGATGACGTTGACCTTCGCGGGGTTGGGGTTTTCCGGATGGGCGACCAGCTCCTGCAGCCGCGCGTCCACGTCCACGCCCAGATCCTGCATCAGGTTCCAGACGTAGTAGGCGTGGCCCATCTCCTCCATCACCTTCTTGGAAAGGCGGTAGGCTTCCTCCGGCCGGGGGGCAAAGCGCATGTTTTCCGCCACGCGCTGGGCGCCGGCGTATTCGGAATCCCCCTGGAACGACATCAGATGCAGCAGCGCCTTCCGGTAATCGTCCGGCAGCGGGTCGCCCTTGTCGTAGGTCTTCCTTGAAGTGGGCATGTTTCCTCCGTCCTCGCCGGTTCACCCGGGCGCCGGTTGGGCGCAGCGGGCGTCGACGTTATGACACAATCTGTGTTATTGATTTGACGGTAGTGTATCATATTCAGGCTTGTCAAACGGAAATTCAGCGCCCAGGAACGTCGGAAACGGGCGAAATGACAGGAAATTTCTGTTTGCGTTCATCGGTTTATCCGGAGCCCCCGGCGGTTCATCCCTTTGCCGCCGGTCTAGCCAAACCGGACGCATATCCTTTATAGAGTTGGTATCACGCCGACGCCGCCCGATCGGGAGAGTCCCACAGCATGCCCCGCCCCCGCCGTCCCGAAGACCTCGTCGCCCCGCTCCTGGAGGCCATCGCGCCGCGCGCCAAGTCGCTGATCATCACGGTCTACGGCGACGCGGTGCTGCCGCACGGCGGCTCCGCCTGGCTGGGCAGCCTGATCGACCTGATGGGCCATTTCGGGCTGAGCGAGCGCATCGTCCGCACCTCCGTCTTCCGGCTGTGCAAGGACGACTGGCTGACCAACACGCAGATCGGCCGCCGCAGCTTCTACCGCGTGACGGAGAGCGGGCACGAGCGCTTCGCGGCGGCGGAGCGGCGCATCTACGCCCCGCTGATGCGGGTGTGGGACCGCGGCTGGCACCTGCTGATGCTGCCGCCCAGCGCGCTGGATGCCGAAGGGCGGGAGAAGCTGCGGCGGGAACTGGTGTGGCAGGGCTTCGGCGCCGCGGGCGGTGGCGTCTTCGCGCACCCCAATTGCGACGAGGCGGCGATGCACCGCCTGCTGGCCGAGTTGGGCGTGGCCGACAAGGTGGTGCACATGAAGGCCACCCACGACCGCGCCGCCGGCTATAGCCCCTTGCGGGAGCTGGTGCGCGGCTTCTGGGACGTGGACCAGCTGGAGCGCGACTACGCCGGCTTTCTGGATCGCTTCCGCCCGGTGTGGCAGGCGCTGGACACCGCCGAGTCGCCCGACCCGCGCCTGTGCTACGTGCTGCGCACGCTGATGATCCACGACTTCCGCCGCATCCTGCTGCGCGACCCGATGCTGCCGCCCGACCTGCTGCCGCCCGACTGGCCGGGGCAGGAGTCGCGCATGCTGACGCGCAACATCTACCGCCTGATCCGGCAGCCGTCGGAAAACTTCCTGATGTCCGCCCTGACCACCGCCAACGGTCCTTTGCCGGAAGCGCAACCGTCCTTCTACGCCCGCTTCGGCGGTCTGGTGGACGGCGAGGCGGACAACGTGCGCGAAATGCCCCAGCGCGGGGCCGTGGGATAAGCGCAGACAGTTCCAAAAAAGCGATACACCAAGCTTCAATTCCGGATGAATTCCGCGTCGTGCAACGCCACGCCACCGCTGCGCACGCCTGAAACACACGCTTTGAC
Source organism: Azospirillum mesophilum (assembly GCF_053470405.2). Lineage (NCBI taxonomy): Bacteria > Pseudomonadati > Pseudomonadota > Alphaproteobacteria > Rhodospirillales > Azospirillaceae > Azospirillum > Azospirillum mesophilum. The sequence goes on along the minus strand of NZ_JBPXMQ020000001.1, from coordinate 2,715 downwards.
AAGGCTTTAGCACGCCCCGCACCGCGCCCCAAAAGCGATACAAAAATCTGTTGCTGAACGCATTTCACTGTGTCACGTTAATGACCGTACGGCGCGTCGACTTGTCCGCGCCCCACGCGCACGAACCGGGCGCAGTCAACGAAAAGCCCGGCCCGCGAAACTCAGGAGGAAATGCCGGATGGCCAAGGACTACACCCCCATTGCGAACACCATGGAGTTCCCGCCGGACACGCCGCAGCCGAACGTCTATCCGCTGTCCTGGGAGTCCCACACCCGCAAGCTGGAAGAAGTGTGGACCGCGGCGCAGCGCGAGGTCTGGGACCCGGCCAAGCTTCCGTGGGACAGCTTCGACGTGACCAAGTACTCGTGGGAAGAGCGCGAGGCGATCGCCTACTGGTGGACGATCCTGTCGGTCTTCGACGCCTCGGCCCCGCCGGTCTTCGCCCACGCGCTGATCAAGACCTACGAGGTGCACGAGGAAGACCCCGTCCGCCGTTGCTTCTTCTCCGTCACCCGTGACGAGCAGAACCACGAGCAGATGTGCGGCCTGACCATCACCAAGCTGCTGGAGGCCAGCAGCCCGCTGACCTACGTTCCGAAGACGGAGCTGGGCAAGCGGCTGCAACGCAACGCGCGCTGGCTCTACTACAACGGCGGGCGTTACTGGGACGGCTACAAGAAGGCGGTGCCGAAGTATTCGCTGGCCGTTCTGTTCAGCTCCTTCCTGATGGGCGAGATCGCGGCGGCGACCATCTTCCACCAGATGGCTGCCGGGTGCAGCGAGCCGGTCTTCAAGGAAGCCTTCCGCAACATCGGCCGCGACGAAGGCCGCCACATGGCCATCTGCATGTCGGTGATGGAGCGCGACTACCCGCACCTGGAGGTCGAGGACCGTTCCGTCATCACCAAGCAGATCCGCGCCGGCTACCTGTTCCTGTCCGCCGTGCTGTTCGAACCGCCGCCGCAGTTCTGGGATCTGCCGGACGACTTCATCGCCACCCAGCGCGAGGCGGAGGAGATCGCCCGCGCCGCCGGCTTCCACATCCCGACCTACGAGGCGAAGAAGGAAAACTGGCGCAACGCCATGCTGAACCTGAAGGGTGTGCTGGACCGCTACAACATCCCCTTCCCGGCCATCCCGGAGGTCGGCATCACCGGCGAAGAGGTCCGTCAGGTCGATATGGACGAGATCATTCCCGTCTTCTGACCGTTGTTACGGATCTCAAGGCACGCAACTGACGTACGGCCGGTGGGGCACGCCCCCGCCGGCCGGACTTTCCAAAGCAAAAGATGCCACAGAGTCTAGGGAGGACTCGACCCGTGAGCCGCATCCGCCTCCATCCCTCCGGCCGCGAGGTCGAATGCCGCGAGGGCGAGACCGTGCTTTCGGCGCTGGAGCAGGCCGGCTACGCCCTGCCCAACAACTGCCGCGCCGGGGCCTGCGGGGAATGCAAGGTCAAGGTGCTGAGCGGCCAGTTCGACCAGGGCATGGTGCTGGACATGGCGCTGTCCCAGGCCGAGCGGAAGGACGGCTACGGCCTGATGTGCATGGCCAAGCCCATCTCCGACGAGCTGGTCATCGAATACGGCACCGCCGACGCCCAGCCGAAGCTGTTCCCCCCGCGCGAAAACGTGCTGTTCATCGTCACCGACCGCATCCAGCGCACCCCGCGCATCGTGGAGCTTCTGCTGCGCCCGCTGGGCCAGCCGCTGCGCTACTGGCCGGGCCAGTATGTGATGCTGGGCGACGAGGCCAACGGCATCCCGCCGCGCTGCTATTCCATCGCCAACGCGCCACGCCCGGACGGGGAGATCGCGCTTCAGATCACCCGTGCGGAGGGCGGGGCGACCAGCGTGTGGATCCATGACACGCTGACCGTCGGGGACATGGTGAAGCTGTCCGGCCCCTACGGCACCTTCATCGGCGACCCTTCGGTGGAGACACCGGTGCTGTGCATGGCGGCCGGTTCCGGCCTCGCCCCGATCCTGGCGCTGGCCGACGCGGCGTTGCGGCGCGGCTACCGCCAGCCGGTGACGCTGCTGTTCTCCGCCTGCAAGGGCGAGGATGTCTATGACCGGGGCCTGATGGCCTATTGGCAGGCCAAGCACCGGAACTTCAAGTTCCTGACCACCCTGACCCGCGAGCAGCAGGATGGGCCCCAAAAAGAGGGATTGCGCGGGCGCATACCGGTGGTCCTGCCCACCCTGTTCAACGACCTGTCGGCGCACAGCGTGTTCGTCGCCGGCAGCCCCGCCTTTGTCGAGGACTGCGTCCGCGCCGCCAAGGCGCTGGGCGCGCGGGACGAGCTGATCCACAGCGAAGGCTACGTCTCGCAAGCCATCCCGGTGGCCCCGCCAGCCGAGCGTCTGGTGGCCAACGGGTGAGAGGGCGTCCCCTCACGTGACCGGCTTCGCCGGCCACGCCCCGTCAGATCAACGCGCAGCGTTGATTGAAAGGGGGATCAGGACGCGATAGACCCCACTGCGCCCGGACCGGAAGGTTCGGGCGTATTTTTTGCCTTTGCCCCCTCCCTAACCCTCCCCCTCTTCGAGGTGGAGGGAACTGCCGCCGCTTCGCTCGCAATCCCCTCTCCCGCGGAGCGGGGGAGGGTTAGAGCGTGTCGTCAGTTGAGCCAGATGACAGCCGAGACGAGGTAAACGGCGGCCAGAAAGGTGCTGGCAAGCTTGTCGTAGCGTGTGGCAATGGCCCGGAAG